>JBHJOM010000151.1:0-10736 GCA_050329715.1 Phycisphaerae bacterium | reverse complement strand
CCAGCGACGTGATCGTGCCGGGCGCAAGCCGGCATGCCGCAGCCACCGCTCCGGCACCCGCCCGTACAGGCACTGCCCCGGCCAACGCCTGATTCGGCCCAGCAGTCTTTCATTCAGCTTTCCTCCTTCGCCAGCGGGCCCGGCCATTCGGCCGGGCCCGCTGTGTATTGCTCCGGCACGCAGGCCCGAGCCATCTACGAACTGCCCTACGCCCCTCGCACGGCGACTCATGCCTCCCCGCCAAGCACACCGAATGCATCAAGTCGCGCTCCATACACGCCGATGGAAGTTGCGTCGGGCGATGCACTGTCGGGCGAGCACCGCGAGGCGGGGCCGTGGGACTTCTGCAGTAAACAGCCTGAGTGTCGTGATGCCGCCGGGGAAGACCACCATGTCGACGACCGAAACGCCAACGCCTGCCATTCAACCGATCAACCCGAAGCTGATCGTTCCGTTCGTCAACGCCGTCCGGAACGTCTTTAAGACGATGGTGCACGTCGAGACGCGCATTGAGCGCCCGCACGTGAAGGGGTGCCCCGCCGCGACGTACGACGTCAGCGGCATTATCGGGTTCTCCGGGGACCTTATTGGCAGTGTCGTGGTCAGTTTCCAGACGTCGGCCGCGATCAAGCTGGTCGAGAGCTTCGCCGGCATCGTGTATGAAGCCGACGACCCGGACTTCGCCGACGCCATCGGCGAGCTGGCGAACATGGTCGCCGGGGCCGCCAAGAAGGACCTGGGCGTGAACAGCAGCATCAGTACGCCCAGCGTGGTGCTGGGCACCGGCCACAGCGTCGCGCGGCTATCGGACGTGCCGTGCCTGGTCGTGCCCTGCCGGACAGACGTCGGCGACTTCGCCGTGGAAATCAGCATCAAACAAGTCGGCAACTCGGTGCCGGCCTGAGGTTCCGGCCCATGGCTATGAACCGCCCGACACTCAAGCATCCAACAAGCCAGCGAGAGCAACCATGAAAATCCTACTCGTCGACGACTCCAAGACGATGCGCAACATCCAGAAGAAGGTCCTTGGCGACCTCCCCTGCCAGGACTTTGGCGAAGCCGGCGACGGCGTGGAGGCGCTGCAGGTCCTTCAGCAGGGAACCTACGACCTGGCGCTGGTCGACTGGAACATGCCGAACATGGACGGCCACACGCTCGTCACCAAGATCCGCGTCGACAACAAGAAGATGCCGCTGATCATGTGCACCACCGAGGCAGAGAAGGAGCGCGTCGTCGAGGCCATCAAGGCGGGTGTGAACAACTACATCATCAAGCCTTTTACGCCTGAAACGCTGCTGGAAAAGGTGCGGGCTACGCTGGACAAGATGAAGGCCGCGTAAGGCCACTTCGGTGCAGGGCTTGCCTGCGCCCGCCCAGCGCGGTAGCACCACGCTATGCGCTGCGTCATCCTGATGTTCGACTCGTTAAATCGCCACATGCTGCCCCCGTACGGCGGGCAGGATGTTCATGCCCCGAACTTCGCGCGGCTGGCCCGTCGGGCCGCCACGTTCGACACCAGCTACGTCTGCAGCATGCCCTGCATGCCCGCCCGGCGCGACCTGCACACGGGCCGGCCCAACTTCCTGCACGCGAGCTGGGCCCCGCTGGACCCATACGACGACAGCGTCTTTGACATGCTCCGCGAGCAGAAGCAGGTGCACAGCCACCTGGTGAGCGACCACTACCACTACTGGGAAGACGGCGGCGCGAACTACCACTGCCGCTACGACACGTGGGAGTTTTTCCGCGGGCAGGAAGGCGACCCGTGGATCGGCCAGGTAGCCCCCCCGCCGGTGCCGCATCACATCAACCCGAGGGGCCGCCAGCAGGACTGGGCCAACCGCCCGTACACCGCCAGCGAGTGCGACCATTACCAGACGAAGACCGTCGCCGCGGGCGTCGCCCATATCGATCGCAACGCCACTGAAGACAACTGGCTGCTGCAGATCGAGTGCTTTGACCCCCACGAGCCGTTCGTCGCACCGCGCAAGTACAAGGACTTGTACCCCTCCGACTACGACGGTCCGCTGTTCGACTGGCCCGGCTACCAGCCCGTTTCCGAGACGCCCGAGCAGGTCGCCGAGGCCACGCGGAACTACAAGGCCCTCGTGAGTATGTGCGACGCCAGCCTCGGCGACGTGCTGGACGCCTTCGACCGCCACGACCTCTGGAAAGACACGATGCTCGTCGTCTGGACGGACCACGGCTTCATGCTCGGCGAGCACGGCTGCTGGGCGAAGAACTGGATGCCGCTCTACGAGGAGGTCAGCCACACACCGCTGTTCATCCACGACCCCCGCGTGCCCGAGGCCGCGGGGCAACGCCGCAGCGCGCTTGTCCAGCCGGCCGTCGACCTGGCACCGACGCTGCTCAACTTCTTCGGTGCCACGCCGTCGGAGGACATGCTCGGGCACGACCTGGGCCCCGTCGTGCAGGCGGACACGCCCGTTCGCGACGCGTGCATCTTCGGCTACCACGGCAACCGCGTGAACCTGACCGACGGCCGATACACCTACTACCGCGACGCCGTGTTGGACGGCGGGGCCGACCAGTACCGCCTGTCCACCGCCGCGATGCGTGGCCGGGGCAACATCGGGCAGATCCGTGACGCCGAGTTGGCCGAGCCGTTCGGCTTCACCAAGGGCATCCGTCCGCTGCGCCTGCCGGGCAAGCCCGCCACGCCCAGGGCGAACCCGAACCACCTGCTGTTTGACCTGCACGCCGACCCTCGCCAGGAGCACCCGCTCGTCGACTCTGCCGAGGAGCCGCGGCTGGCGGCTCGGATGAAAGCGATCATGAATGCCTGCGACAGCCCGCCCGAGCAGTACGACCGCATGGGACTGTAAACGACGTTCCTACAGCCTGCGGCAGGGTTCGGCCCGGCGTGCCGGCCGAGACCCGGCCCGCCCACGGGATATCGGCAAGTTACCGCTGTCTTGTACCGCCCGGGCGACGTACACTTGGGCCGTCGGGGGGAAAACGGCTCTGGCGTACTGAGTTCCCCGGCAGGCCACGCATGATCCTGAACATACTACGAGCCCTCTTTGTGCTGCTGATGGCCGGCGTCGGCTGGGCGATCGTCATTTCGGTCGACAAGGTCAACATTGGCTCGCAGGGTGCCTACTACACGCTTGCCGGCGCGATCACACTCGCAGTGCTCGTGGTCTGTGCCGACGTACTGGCCCCCCGCCGCAAGCTGGCGGTCTTTTCCGGCACCATCCTGGGCATCATCGTCGGGCTCGTACTGGCCTACGGCGCGAGCTTCGTTACGCAGCTTGTTTTCGACCAGATCCTGTTCGAGTCCAACACCGAAGCCGGGCAGACGCTGCTGCGGTTCATCAACATCACGATCGGCATCGTCTGCTGCTACCTGGCCGTCAGCTTCATCATGCAGACGAAGGACGACTTCCGGTTCATCATTCCGTACGTGGAGTTCCGCCGCCAAAGCCGCGGCGACACGCCGCTGGTGCTGGACACCAGCGTGCTCATTGACGCCCGCATCCGAGACGTCGCCTCGACCGGGATCTTCCACTCGCAGCTGCTGGTGCCGAACTTTGTGCTGATGGAGCTGCAGCGTCTTGCCGACTCCGCCGACCGCTTGAAGCGTGGCCGCGGCCGCCGCGGGCTGACGATCCTGCAGGACCTCCAGGACGACCCGGAAAACGACATCCGCATCATCGAGACCGGCGTGAGCCAGAGTGCCAAGCTCGACGTCGACACCCGCCTGATGCAACTGGCCAAGGAGCTGGACGCGCGGGTCATTACGACGGACTACAACCTCAACAAGGTCGCCCAGCTCACGGGTACGGACGTCATCAACCTCAACGACCTGGCGAATGCCCTCAAGCCCGAGGTTCTGCCCGGCGAGGAGTTGGCCGTGCACATCGTCCGTGTCGGCGAGACGCCGGGGCAGGGCGTCGGCTACTTGGACGACGGCACGATGGTCGTGGTGGAGAACGCCGCCGACCAGGTCGAGCAGGACGTGACGTTCACGGTCACGAACATGCGACAGACGTCCGCGGGCAAGATGATCTTCGGCCGCGCCGGGGACGACGCCGGCAGCGACGCGATGACGGGCGTGCCGACCGCACGTAAGCGGCCCCGCAACCGCAGCCGCCGCCGAAACGAAGAGGACGCCTCGCCCACGCAACCGGCGGACGTCAGTTAAATCGTGCCGGCGGCCTTGCGTACGTTTTGTAGGCCTCAGTTGCCCAGCAAACGAACCTTTAGGACCGCCATGAGTATCGCCGTGTTGATTCCCGCGGCCGGCACCAGCACCCGCTTTGGCCCGCTCAACAAGTTGACCACCCGCCTCGCCGGGCTTCCCGTGATGGCCCACACCCTGCAGGCGTTCGCACGCCGCACGGACGTCGTCCGCATCATCGTCGCCACACGCGACCCCGCCCTCATCGACATCTGTGCCGAGTTCGACATCGTCCGGTGCGTACCGGGTGCCGAGAACCGCTCGGCCAGTGTCCGCGCCACCCTCGCGGCGTTGCCGCCGGAGATCGACGTCGTCTGCGTGCACGATGCGGCACGCCCGCTCGTCACGCAGCCGCTGATCGACCGCTGCTTCGCCGCAGCGGCGGAACTCGGTGCCGTCGCCGCGGCCGTACCCATGACCAGCACCGTCAAGCGTGCAGCCTCGGTCGAGCTGCCGGCGAAGGTCGAGGCGACGCTCGACCGCAGCACGCTCTTTTGCCTGCAGACGCCGCAGGTCATGAAGCTGTCGCTGCTTCAGCGTGCCTACCACGATACCCCGCTGGACCTGGCGGACGTGACCGACGACCTGCAACTGCTGGAGAGCATCGGCATCGACGTCCACCTCGTGAGCGGCGAGCTGGACAACCTGAAGATCACCCACGCGCAGGACTTGCTCATCGCCGAATCACACCTGCGCGCCCGGGCCTACGCCGCACGGTCTTAAGTGCCCGACGCGCGTGGGCAAGGCGTCGGCGATGCCGGCATGCCCGACGGTTGAGCGGGGCCTGCCGGTTCACGCGGTGCAGACTCAAGGGCGCGTCGTGGCGGCGGCCAGGGCCGCCTCGGGCCGGGCGTTGTAGAGGATGGCGTACAGCACCGGGACGACCACCAGCGTCAGCAGCGTCGCGAACGACAGGCCGAAGATGATCACGACCGCCATGTCCTTGAAGAAGACGTCCGTCAGCAGGGGCAGCATGCCCAGCACGGTGGTCAGGGCAGCCAGCGTGACCGGCCGGGCGCGGCTCACGGCGCTTGCGACGATGGCGTCGTAATGGCTCAACCCCGCCCCGACCTGCGCGTTGGCCTCGTCGATCAGCACGATGGCGTTCTTGATAAGCATGCCGGCGAGGCTGAGCGTTCCGAGGATGGCCATGAAGCCGAACTCTGCCCCGGTGCCGAGCAGGCCGATCGTCACGCCGATGATCGCCAGCGGAACCGTCAGGAGGATGATCAACGGCTGGCGAAGGTTGTTGAACAAGGCGAGCAGCACAAGCGCCATGCCGCCGAAGCAGACGGGAAGCAGCGCCTTGAGCCCGCCGCTGGCCTTGGACTGGTTCTCGTATTCGCCGCCCCACTCGAGGGTGTACCCGGCCGGAAGCGCGATGGCCTCCACCTGCGGGCGGAGTCGCTCGAACAGCCGGCCGGCCGGGCCCACCGCAGGGTCGCACTTGACGATGAGCGTCGGTGCCCGGCCCCGACGGGCGACGATCGCGTCCTCCCAACCCACGTCCACGGCCCGGCTCACCTGCTCGAGCGGCACCGTGCGGCCCGAAGCCGTGAAGACCCTGATGTCGGGCAGGGTGCCGCCAGCATCGACGGTGTTGGCGGCGTTGGCGTTGCCCGCGGTCTCCTGTAAGCCTGAGGCGGGACGCGCCCGGACTTTCACGGGGAGCAGCATGTCCTTCTCGCGGACGAGCCCGGCCTGCACGCCATCGGTGCTCAGCTGTAACGCCTGGCCGACCTGCTCCCGCGTGACGCCCAGCCGCGCCGCCTGCGCCTCGTCGAACTGAGGCGCCAGCGTCAGCACGCGGTTGCGCCAATCCGTGCGCAGGTTTGCGGCGTACGGGTCCGCCGCGAAGACGGCTTCGACCTGCTCGCCGAGCCGGCGCAGCTCGTTCGGGTCCGAGCCGCGGAGCCGCGCCTGGATCTTCGCTTCCCCGCCGGGACCGAGCACCATGCGCCACGGCCACGCCAGCGCATCGGGGTGCGCCTCCCGGACGCGATCGCGCACCTGGCGCGTCAGGCCGTCGATCAAGCCGGCGTCGCTCACGCTGACGATCAGTTGCCCGAACGACGGGTTCGGGCTCTCGGGGCCGTACGTCAGCTCGAAGCGAAGCGTGCCCGCCCCGGCACTCGACGCGACGGCCGTCACGCCCTCGAGCTGCCCGACGTACTCCGCCAGCGCGCTAAGCTGGGCGTCGACCGACTCGACGCTCGTCCCCTGCGGGGCCCAGTAGTCGACGAGGAACTGCGGCCTGGCAGAGGCCGGGAAGAACCCCTGCCGCGCCTTGCCGAAGCCGACGACACTCACGCCAAGCAGCAGGATCATCAGCCCCACCGCCTTCCAGCGGTTCCGGAGCGTCATGGCCAGGAAAGACGCAAACGCACGGAACACAGGCCCGTCGTAAGCGCCGCCCGGGGTCTCCTCGTTGCCGGCCTTGCCCCTGCCGGCCGAGCCAAGGACCATCGCCCCGATGACCGGCGTGCTGGTCACTGCGAACAGCCAGCTGAGCCCGAGTGACACCCAGATGACCGTGAACAGCGACCCGCAGTAATCCCCCGTGTTGTCCGGGCTCAGCCCGATGGGCGCGAACGCCAGCACCGCGATGAGCGTCGCCCCGGCCAGCGGCCAGGCCGTCTGCCCCACCACACGGCGCGACGCCTCGGCCAGGCTGACGCCCTGCCGGCGACCGGCGATCATCCCCTCGACGATGACGATCGCGTTGTCCACCAGCATGCCCAGCGCGATGATCAACGCCCCGAGGCTGATCCGCTGCAGGTCCGTCCCGAGTACCCGCATGGCCAGGAACGTGCCGAGGATCGTCAGCAGCAGCACCCCGCCGATCAGCAGTCCCGCCCGCAGGCCCATGGCCACGAGCAGAACGCCGACGACGATCACCACCGACTCCACGAGCCCCAGCGTGAAGCCGGCGACCGCCTGCTCCACCGAGTCAGACTGCATCGACACGACGCCGAACTCGATGCCCACCGGCGTCTGCTGCTTCAGTTGTGCGATGCGGGCCTGCACAGCCTTGCCCATCTCGACGACGTTGCCACCCGCCACCGTCGAGACGCCCAGCGTGATGGCCGGGCGGTCGTTGTAACGCAGCAGCGTCGACGGCGGAGTCAGCAGCCCGCGCTCGACACGGGCCACCTCGCCCAGCCGAAGAATTCGGCCGTCACCGGCTGGAAACGTCAGGTCCGCGACGGCCGCCGCCGTGTCGAGTGTCCCGGCCGGCCGCAACGACACGCGCCGCCCGGACAGCTCCATTTCCCCGGCGGGCGTTACCATCGCCTGCCCCTGCAGCGCCTGCAGAAGCGCGTTGAGGTCGGCCCCGAGCCTCGCGAGCCGCTCCGGCTGGAAGTCGACGTAGATCGCCTCGCGTGGTTCGCCCAACGTGGAGACGCGGCCCACGCCCTCCACGAGCAGCAGCTCGTCGCGGAGGAAGCGCGCGTAGTCGTCCAGTTCCGCCAGCGAGAACCCGTCGCCGTGCAGGTAGTACAGCACGCCGTACACGTCCCCGAAGTCGTCGTTCACCACCGGCTTGCCCGCGCCCGGCGGCAGTTTCAGCTCGGCGGCCGCCACCTTGCGGCGCAGCTCGTCCCAGACCTGCGGCAGCTGCTCGGCCCCGAAACGGTCGCGGATGTAGACCTTGATCACCGACCGCCCGGCCATCGACTGGCTCGTGACGTAGTCCACCTTCCCCATCTGCAGTAATGCTTCCTCGAGCGGGTCGGTCACCTCGTCGGCCACCTCCGCCGGCGTCGCACCGGTGTACGGCGTGGTGATGACGGCCTGCTTGATCGGGAACGCCGGGTCCTCAAGCCGACCCAGCGAGCCGTACGCCCAGACCCCCGCCACCACCGCAACCACCGACAACGCCAGCGTCACCACCCGGTAGCTGTGCGAGAGGCTCGCGAGGTTCATCGGCGGCTCTCCATCAGGCGAACCGCCTGACCTTCACGAAGAAAAGCCACACCTGCCGTCGCCACACGGTCGCCGGCAAGCAGCCCCTGGCTGACGACCACGTAGGCCGAACCCGTTTGCGCTTCACTGGCACCGGCCGGGGCGGCGGCGAGCTCCGAGCCCAGCGTCACCTCCCGCTTCCGCGCGACGTACACCGGCCCGGCGACGCCGGGCACTTCGCCCCCGCCGCCGGCTTCATCCGCACCGCCGCCTGTACTCGTCTCCAGCAGCCAGACGTTCGTTCGGCCGGCATCGTCCACGAAGACGGCCTGCATCGGCACGGCCACCTGCCCGGGCTCCCCGCCGAGCCGGCCCGGAAGCCGCAACGTCGCCGAGAGGCCCGGCAGCGCCGTCAGGTCCTCGGGGGCGGGCATCGTGTAGGTCACGCGGAATGTCCCGGTCTGCGGGTCGGCCTCGGCCGAGGCCTCCTTCAACGCCAACGGGTACCAGTAACCGGGCCGAACAGGGAACGTAACCGAAACCGGCTCACGCCCTTCCTCCCGCACCTCGTCCGGCCGGTAGGACGCAACCACCGACTCGGGCAGGTCCACCGCGACGTCCAGCACGCTCACGTCCTGCAGCCGCACGACGACCGTCCCGGCCTGCACGTTCTGGAAAGGCTCGACGAACCGCGCCACGACCAGCCCGTCGAACGGCGCCTTCAGCACCGTGTCCGATACCGCCTGCTTCGCGATCTGAAGTTGGGCCGTCAGTGCATCGAACGTCGCCTGAGCCTGCTCGAGCTCGGCCGGGGCGACGGCGTTGCGGGTGGCGATCTCGCGGGTGCGCTCCAGCGTCGTGCGGGCCTGGGCCACCTGCGGCTCGAGCACGTCCACCTGCTGCTGGAACCGCACCGGATCGATCCGACCGAGCACTTCCCCGGCCGCCACCCGCCGGCCAAGGCTCAAGTCCGCCTCCGACAAAGGCCCGCCGACTTGAAACGCCAGGTCCACCGTACGCCCGGCAAGCACCTCGCCGGGAAACCGCCTGGCCGGACGAAACAGCACATCGCCCGCCTCGGCCCACTTCACCGGACGAACCACCGCGTCAGGCGCCGGCGGCACCGGCGCAAAATCGACGAAAAGGACCGAAAGAACCCCCGCCACCACCAACGCCAACCCGACCCCGCCCGCAACACGCCGCCCCCAAACCGCCCGCGCTTTCTCCACCCCGCCGGCCGTGCCGCCGTCCGAACCCTCCGCAGCCACCCCCGGCGTCACGCCCGTAGAGGGGGACTGGCCATCGTCATCGAGCACCCCCTCGCGGGCACCGTCAGGCTCACTCGAATGCAAATCGGCAGTTTCGGGCATCTTGCGGTACTCCCGACTCAATCTACCAGCGAAAGAGCCGCCGGCAACATCACGACTAGACACGCACAGCCCCCCACCCCCGCGCAATGAAAAACCCGCCGGTGGCGGGCGAAAACTGCGATTTTTGCCGGGAAAGTCGAAAAGGCCGAGGCGGGATTCGAACCCGCGAATAACGGATTTGCAATCACTAATCGTGGTGATGCTAACGCTAGCTTCGGCATGGGTTTAGGTGATACGGCCGGTGCCGGTGGGCAAGCTGGTGGGCAAGTGGACACCGGCGAGGCTGCGGAACTGGCCGAGCTGGCGGCGGTATGGCCGCGGCTGCCGGCGGTAATACGAGCGGGCATCGTGGCGATGGTACGGGCTGCACGCTAGCTACCATGGGAGGCATGGCAACAGTGACGTATAGCGGGGCCGGATGGGCGACGAGTGCGGCCAACGAACTGCTTGGACTGCCGACGGGCACGATGAGCGAGCGCACGCTTTGCCATGCGGTGGTGGTGCTTTCCTATGTGGCGCTTGAGGCACTGATGAACGACCTCGCGATTGCGAGGGAGTGGGCGCTCGGCGGCCGGCGGCCGTGGCCGGCGAAGCTGGACAAACTGGCAGCAGCACTGGCCGAGGCCGAGAACCGACGCGAGTGTCTGGAAGTAAAGGTGAACATGATCACCGAACTTTGTACGGGCCGGCGGGCGGATTGGGGGAGCGGTCCGCTGCAACGCTTGACCACCCTAACGAGACTTCGGCACGCGCTGGTTCACATCAAGCCGCACAAACTGGGCGATCCTGGACTTGTTCAAAAGGTCGTGCGAGACGTGCCGGCGCTTCACGCTCTGCCGAGGGGTGCCGAGCCGTTCGCGCCGCCGCTGGTTGACCTGCTGCGTCGGCCAACGGCCGAGTGGGCATTGAAAGTGGCCTGCGATGCCGCGAACTGCATCCTTGACGTAATCGAGCGGGCGATAGGGTCTGACGAGGCCGCGGTTCACCTCTTCAGTCACCGTACCGCATTCGACCTTAGCGAAGGTGCTGCTGCCACCGGATGCGACCGATGAACTTGGCCAGGTCGAGAGCGGCGGGCTTAGGCAGGAAGGCCGCCGGGGGCCGCCAGTTTCACCGCCGCCGTCGTTGAGCGATCCCGCCGCCCTTCGGGTTTGCCGCCAGCGAGTTCGCCGCCTGCCGACGACCTCCCCACCCCCGGCGCTGCGGCCAACTCCACGGCCGCGTCGATCGCCGCCCGCGTCGCCGGCGTTGGCTGT
>JBHJOM010000150.1:0-20319 GCA_050329715.1 Phycisphaerae bacterium | reverse complement strand
CGGGGCCGACGCCGGAGCAGGGGCCGACGCCGGGGCAGGGGCCGGGGCCGGGGCCGCCACCGGGGTCGCCGGTGCGCCCGCCGGCAGCTTCTACACCTGCAGGACGTTCGTGCTCGACCAGAGCCTCCGCATCGTCGCGATCCTCGGGCTGGACGAGGACGCCGAGGCCCACGCCGCTCGGATCTTCTCGGTCCTGGATTCGCTGCCGCCGCTGGCGTCGCTCACCAACACCGCGCCGGTGCTCATCGTGCCGTACGTCTTTGAGCCCAGGTTCTGCCAGATGCTGATCGACTACTACGAGTCGAAGGGGGGCGAGGACTCGGGCTTCATGCGCGACGTGAACGGCCGGACCGTCGGCCTGCTGGACCACAGCCACAAACGCCGGATGGACTGCGAAATCACCGACCAGCAACTCGTCCGCGCCACGCACGAGCGGCTCGGCCGACGCGTCATCCCGGCCATCCGGCAGGCGTACCAGTTCAACGTCACGCGGATCGAGCGGCACATCGTCGCCTGCTACGACGCAGAGCAGAACGCCCACTTCAAGGCGCACCGCGACAACACGACACTCGGCACGGCCCACCGCCGCTTCGCCGTGACGATCAACCTGAATTCGCCGGACTACGAGGGGGGCGAGATCTGGTTCCCGGAGTTCGGCCCGCGGCGGTTCAAGGCGCCCACCGGCTACGCGATCGTCTTCAGTTGCTCGCTGCTGCACGAGGTGCCGGCGGTGACGCGGGGCAGGCGGTATGCGTTCCTGCCGTTCCTGTACGACGACGCGGCCGCCGAACTGCGCGAAGGCAACCGCCGCCACTTGGGCGACCTGACCGGCGCCCGCGGCCCCCGCGTAGCCGACGGCCCCCGCGAAGCCGCACAGCCCGAAGCCTGCACCGCCACGCCGACTGCCGCGGGGAATGGCCACGAAGCGGCGGATGACGACACAGGCCCGACCCCACGGCCGACGACGCCGATACCCGTCCTGGACGGCACCTGCGGCTGCGGCAACCCCAACGGCTGCGGCACCTGCCTGAGCGCCCCGACGTACAGCCTGGCCGAAGTGTCGAACCGGCCGGCCCAGCAACCCCGGCCGCACCACCAGCCGCCCCGCCCGGCGGACGCGGACTAGCCGGCTCATAGGCAGGCAGTCGCATGCAATGGCGCTTGCCGGGATCCTCCGGCGACTGTACGGCGGAAGCGGCGAAGTGCGGGTCTCTATTGGATCAAAGGATTGTCGAACTCAGGGGTTGTTCAGATGCGCTACCTGCTGATTCTCACCTGCCTGGAGACGCTGGCGATGCTCATCTAGCGCGGCAAGCTGACGCGCGCGCGGTTCCTTGAGATGCAGTAGACCGCCAGAGGGCGGCCGGTCCTGGTGGTAGGGGCGTCTGGCCCATCGGGTTTTGTTTCTGATGGGCAAGACGCCCATTCCACCGCAGGGGCCGGGCGGGGGAGTTTCATTGGCAATTGCTACCCGAGGCGGGGTTGGCCCGGGCGTTGCTATCGAAACCTCGACATGCGTTGCCTGCGGCCCGCCGACTGTTCGGCCGGCCGTTTGTCGCAACCCTGAGCAAACCACGCACACGGAGTTTTGATGGATACGCACGACAACCCCGGCACCTACAACGACCCGGCCGACAGGCCTCACACCGGCCGCACTGGGGCCTACCCCGCCGGCACCGGCCGCACCGGCGACATCAACGCCGCCGTCGCTTACACGCCGACCGACCGGGTCCGCTGGGGGCCGATCCTCGCCGGGCTGTTCGCCGCGCTGGCGACGCTGGCGCTGCTCTCGGTCCTGGGTGCGGCGATCGGGGCGACCGCGTTCGACGCCAACGACAGTTTGTCGGCCTTCGGCATCGGGGCGGGCATCTGGGGAATCATCAGCGCGCTGCTGGCGTTTCTCGTCGGCGGCTGGCTGGCGGCCCGCTCGGCGGCCGTCCGCGGGCACGGCAACGGGATGCTCAACGGCACCATGGTCTGGGCCGTGGCCATCCCGCTGATGCTCTACTTCGTCAGCGGCGGGTTGACGAGCCTGCTGGGGACCACGGCCGGCATCGCCGGTGACGCCGCGGGCGCTGCCACCAGCGGTGCCGCCCAGGTCGCCGACGACGGCCTGGAAGACCCGCTGGACCGCGCTCAGACCGCCGCCGGCCGCGTCGGGGAACAGGTCCCGCAGGTCACCGGGCAGGACGTCAGGTCCGGCACGGCCGAGGCCGCCGATGCCGTCGACAGCGGCCTCTGGTGGACGCTGCTGGCGCTGCTGCTCTCGCTGGGTGCCGCCGCCGCCGGCGGCTTCATCGGTGCCCGCAAGACGTATCACGACCATGACGGCGACCGCGACCGCCACACCGCCGGCCGCCCCGCGACGGCGTGAGGAAACCTGCCGGACGAACGGCCTGAGACCAAGTGACCGACGACCGACGGGCGAGCCCGTCGGTCGTCGGTCGTTTTGTCGTAGGCCATTCCTCGGCGTGCCTCCGATAGCCCCCGCGGTTCAACCCACTCGGATGGTCCGCGGCCTGGGCGCAAGCGAGCCACACCGCAACCGCCCGGGCAGCATCGGCCTGGGTCTGTACATCGCCCGCGAAGTCGCCAAGTCGCACGGCGGCCGCATCGATGTGACCAGCTCCGCCGAAGACGGCACGACCTTCACCGTCCACCTGCCGCGGCAGTTCCCGGTGACGTCATGGCACCCGATCCTGGACGAAGCCCACGTGCAGGCGCTGGAGCGGAGGTAGGGGGGAGTGGGGGAAGGAGCAGGCAGCAGGGGAATGACCAACACGCAAGGAACCAATGACCAAAGCCGGCTTCAGGCGGTCACTGGTTTTTGGTCATCCATCGGTCATTGGTTCCTTGGGCATTGGTCATTAGGCCCGCCTGCTGCCTGTTGCCTGATGCCTCCCTCGCCCCCTGATCTCGTCATCGAACTGCCGACCACAGTCTGAGTGCGGCGGCGGCCAGCAGGACCGACACGGCGAGCACTCCCGCGAGCACGGCCCGACGGTACGGGTCGTTCAGCAGGCCGAGCCGCCGCCACGGGAAGGCCGCCAGCGCCGGCTCGTCCCAACGTCGAAAGGCGAGAAATGCCTCGGCGGCCCGGTCAATGGAAACGAACATGAACCGCTGCCGCTCCTCCTGACGCCACTCCACACGGACAAGGTCGCCGGCATGCGTGGCCTGGATGAACTGCTCGTCGTCCGCGTCGAGAATCAGAAAAGGCGCGTCGGCGGGGAGGTTGCGAAGGTGGTGCTCGATCTGCTCCGGCGTCGGATCGTCAATACGCAGTCGGTTTGCCACGTCCAGGAACATAGGTTTTTAAGCCTGAGGCTCACGCGCACCGATTGTTTGCTTACCAATCGCCCATGGCCCGCGAACGCCCGTGAACTACGCGAGTGCCCGAGTACCATCGCTTCCGGCAAGCCCGACTGCCGAGGTGTACGGTTGCAAGCTAGAGGAAAGCAGGCAGTACAAAAACCACCTGTAGGCTGCGCCCAGCAGACCGGGCTCCGGAAAAAGATCGAGGAGAAGTACCCCCAACCGGATTCGAACCGGTGTTACCGCCGTGAGAGGGCAGCGTCCTAGGCCACTAGACGATGGGGGCGTCTATCGGTAGGCGATGTTAGTGTTGCAGGCCTCAAGGTCAAGAAGCGGTGGGACAGAGTCCGGAGCGCGGGTCCGCAGAGGGACAGGGTTGGCGAGGCCGGCGGAGCCGAGCCGGCGGGTGGAGCCGCGGCTGGCCGGGTGGCTTGCTGGTGAGAGTTTTCAGTGCGGCCGCGGGCCAATGCGCTCTCGAGTGGTCACTTTCCCTTCGTGCCTTGCATCCCCTCGGTTGCCTCTCCTATGCATCGAGGCCTGTAAGCGAGTTTGCACCTTGCTGCTCTCCGCACTCGATCCCGTGGCTTAGCCTGTCGGACCCTCGGGCGGCGCATGTCGCTGCCCCACACCACTGGATCGACGACGGCGTTCGACCCATGGCTCAGAGCACTTTTCGGGCCGCAGGCTGCGGCGGTGTTCCTGGCGGGCCGGCGGTCGGGCGGGCACGACGCTTTGATCGACTGCTGAACATTCCTTTGGCCCCCGGTGTGGTCGAGTGTCGCATGCACCTGTGTCGCCCGGATTGGCCGGGCGGCGTCTCTTGTCGTGCCACTCGGCCGGCGGCGGTGCCGCGCGGCTATTGAAGAAGGAATGCGGCCATGGTGAAGGCTCAACTGCGTCGTGTGGCCCGGCGGGCCCTTGGTTACTCCCTGCAGCGCGACGTCGGCGGGGGCTCTGGGACTCGGGCGGTGGTGGGTTCGGTGGTGAGGCCGGCCGTCGCGCCGGTGGTGGAGCGCATGGAGCAGCGGCGGCTGCTGGCGGCCGTGAGCTGGGACGGCGGCGGCGACGGCGTCAGTTGGTCTGACCCGCTGAACTGGTCCGGCGACGTGCTGCCGGTCGCGGCAGACGACGTGACCATCGACACCGCCGGGACGGTGCGGGTTCTGCAGAACCGCACGGTGAACAGCCTGAACGTGGTCGCCGGCACGCTGGAGATCCAGGGCAACGGCGGCTTCGGGAACATTGGCCTGACCGTGAGCGAGGGCGGGACCAACGCGGGCACCATCGACCTGACCAGCAGCGGCAGCGGCTGGTCTCCCGTCCTCCGCGTCAACGGCGGCACGTTCAACAGCACCGGCAGCCTGCTGGCCACCAGTGGCACAGGCGGCAACCGCGTCGTGGAACTCGCGGCCGGCGTGACGTTCGACCACACCGGCAGCATCGACGTTGCGGACAGTCGCACCCTGTTCCTAACAGGTTCGGGCACCGTGAACCTCGGCGGTACGGTCGCCCTGGGCGACTCTTCCGGCCTCGACATCGACGGCGCTAGCCTCACATTCGATACCACCGCCACGCAGGGCGCCGGTAGCGTCCTGTTCACTGACGCCGACGCGTTCGATTACGTCGGCGGCTCGCACGACGGCTACTTCGAGGTGTGGTTCAGCGCCGTGACGCTTTCGGCCGCGGACGCCCCAGTGGAGCTGACCGCCAAGCGTGACACCACGCTGCTAGCGATGGACGACGCCAACTTCACGTACGAAGTGCAGGGTAACGGCAGCATCGGCGCTGTGACCGCGACGCTGGCCGACGGCATGAGCATCGACGGCACCATCGAGCTGACCAGCAGCGGTAGCGGCTGGACCGCCCAGCTTGCACTCCCCGCCGGCAACGTGACGCTGGGCACCACCGGCCTGCTGGACGTGCAGGCCGGCACCGGCGGCGCGCGGCGCGTGCTGCTAGGCCAGGCCGCCGGCGACGCGGGGAGCTTCACCAACAACGGCAGCATCGCCATCGCGGCGGGCAGCTACCTCAACGTCGATGGGGCCGAGGCGGACGACACCTTCACCAACAACGCGCCCTTGACCATCGGCGCCGGCGGCACACTCGAGGTGACGCTGGAGACGTTTAACCAGGCCGGGACCATCACGCACCCGGCGGGTAACGTGTGGTTCGACGGCGGGGTGCTCAACTACACCGGCGGAAGCAACGACGGCTTCTTCCGGGTGGAAGGCGATGACCTGAACCTCGTGGCGGCCGACGCACCCAGCGAGATCCTCTACCGCCGCAGCGGCGGGTCGCTGCTGGCGCTGGCCGACGCCGACTTCACGCTCCGCGTTCAGGGGGATAACGCCGTCGGTGCCGCGACGCTGAACGTGCCGGCGTCGATCGTGAACCAGGGGACGATCCTGCTCGACTCCGTCGGCGGCGGCTTCAACGCAACACTCGCGCTGGGCAACGCCACGCTCACCAATGCCCCCGGGGCCGGCGTGCGGGCACTGGCCGGCGCCGGCGGCACACGCTTCATCAGCATGACCGGCGGGGCGGCCACGTTCACCAACCAGGGTGATGTCGACGTCGAACCTGGCGCGTACCTCCGCGTCGACGGCAACGGCAACGACAGCTTCACCAACAACGGCGAGATTGCCATCGGTGCGGGTGCGACCCTTGACGCCGACGACCTCGTCTTCCGCCAGAACGGCCCGATCCAGCAGGGTGCGAATGCGACTGTCCTGCTCAGTGGCGGCGAGCTGGATTACGCCGGCGGTTTTAACAACGGCTCATTCGTCGTGACCAACGCGGACATACTGCTTGACGACGCGTCGGCGTCGTCGCAAGTCATCTATCGCGGCAGCGCCGGCACGCTGGGGGGCGTCCACGACTCCGACTTCACGCTCCGCGTCCGTGGGGATAACTCGATCGGCAACACGGCACTGGCCGTCGCGCCCGGGGCTCGCAACGAAGGGTCGATCCTGCTCGATTCCATCGGCGGCGGCTTCGCCGGGACGCTGAACCTCGGGGCGGGCACGTTCACCAACGAGCCGGGAGCGGTCATCGAAGCCGCCACCGGTACGGGCGGCTTCCGCTTCATCAACATGAACGCCGGAACCAGCACGTTCAACAACCTGGGCACGCTCGCCGTCGCAGACAGCCGCTCGCTGTTCATCACCGGTGCCGACGACACCTTTAACCAGCACGGCACCCTCTCCGTGGGCACCAACGGGCTGCTGGACGTGACGGTCGACCTCTTCTCGCATAACGGTGCGACGACCATCGGTGCCGGGGCAAGCGTCTTCACGGACGGCAACACGCTCAGCTACGAAGGCGGCTCGCACACCGGGCGGTTCGAGGCCCGCAACTCAATGATCGACCTCGTATCGACCACTGCGCCTTCCGAGATCATCGCCACCGGCAACAGCACCCTTCTGGGCCTGACAGATCCGGACTTCACGCTGCGGTCGCGTGGCGTGAACAGCGTCGGCGTCGCAAACTTGAACGTGTCGGCCGCCGCCCCGAACGCCGGCACCGTGATTCTGGACAGCATCACCGGCGGGTTTGCGTCACAGCTCACCGTCACCGACGGCACCTGGATCAACCTGCCCGGTGCGTCATTGCAGCTGCTGCAGGCGACGGGCGGTACGCGCAACTTCAACGTGAGCGGCACCGGGGCGGGCGTGCTGAACCAGGGGACGCTTCAACTCGTCGGGGGCTTCGGCTTCGGCGGGAACGCCGCGTTCCTCAACGCGGGAGACGTCGTCAAGACCGGCGCGGGACAGGTCACCCGCGGCAGCAACTTTGACAACACCGGCGACGTCGAGATTCTCGAAGGCACGCTGCAGTTGACCGGCACCACAAACCTGCGCGACCCGGCCGGCGGGTTCCTCTCCGGCGGGCGGTACCGCATCGCCGACGCCGCAGCGCTCGACTTCGGTGCCAGCTTCCAATGGCCCACACTGCTGACGGCCGACGTGACGATCGAAGGTACGGGCATCGCGGAGCTGGGCCTGCTGGCCGAGAACCGCGGCGCGATCCGACTTGCCGACGGTGCTGACCTGGCCATCGACCCGGCCGGGGCGAGCCCGTTCGCCAACGCAGGCATCATCGACCTGTCGCCCGAGAGCACGCTGAGCATCACCGGAAACACGTCGTTCGTCGGAGGCAGCCAGCCGGTCGTCCGGAGCGAGATCTCTGGTGCCTCCACGTTCGGAAGGCTGCAGATCACCGGCGCACTCGACCTGGCCCCGGCCACGAGCAGCACCCGCTTCGACCCGGACCTTGTCGGCACCTACGACCCGGCGCTGGGCACCGTCTTCAACATCATCACCGCGACCGGCGGCATTGCCGACGCGTTCGACAGCTTCCAGGGCGGGCTGACGCCCTCGGGCAACGTGCTGGCGGCGCTCCGGCCGGACGCGAACACCTTCGCGGTGGAAGTCGTGCCCGGACCGCTGCCGCCGGCACCGCAGATCCTGAGCCAGGCCTACGAGTTCGAGCAGCGTGAGGCGGTGACATTCCAGTTCGATCAGGACGTGTCGGCCTTCCTGGGTCGCAGTGACATCGTGCTGCAGAACGTGGACACGCTCGCAACGCTGCCGACCTCGGTCGGCACACTGAGCTACAACGAGTCGAGCAACGAGGCAACGCTGCTGCTGACTAATCAGTTGCCCGACGGCAACTACCGCCTGACGGTGGCCGCGGGGGACATCGCCAACGCCGCCGGCGTGCCGGCCGTGGGCAGCCCGATCGTAGTGGACTTCCACGTGTTACGTGGCGACGCCAACCGCGACCGCAACGTGGGCCTGCTGGACTTCAACCTGCTCGCGGCGAACTTCGGCCGGGACGACGACCCGACGTATAGCGAGGGTGACTTCAACTACGACGGCGTCGTCGGCCTGGCGGACTTCAATCTGTTGGCCGTGAACTTCGGCATCGTACTACCCGACCCGCCGGCGAACCTGGCGATGCCCCTCACGGTTGTCGGGCGGACGGAGGTGTCACGCGGCACGTCAATGATCGTTGACAGCCGTTCGTCGCAGCGCATCAGCACTGGCGTCCTTCGCTCGAACCGTGACTCGCCGGTACACGGCGGGTAGGGCGACGGGCATCGTGCCCCTGGGTCTTACAAGTCTGCGCCGAAGGCCGTGTACGATCCGCTCAGGCGGTGGGGAAGCACGGCCTTCGGCCTTTTCGGGTGGGCGTGTCGGCGTTTCGCCCGCGGGCGCAGAGGCTTAAGCTGGCAGGCCGATGATCGACTCTCACTGCCACCTGACGTACCCGCAACTCGCCGGCGACTTGCCCGCTGTACTCGAAAGAGCGAACGCCGCCGGTGTGGAGCAACTGGTGACCATCGGCACGGGCCTCGCCGACTCCGCCGCGGCCGTGGAGCTGGCCGGGCAGCTGGCACAGGTCTGGTGCACCGTGGGGATTCACCCGAACCACGCCAACGAGGTGCAGCCGGCGGACGTGAAGCAACTCTTCGCCTTGGCGGGCCAGAAAAGTGTCGTAGCGATCGGCGAGTGCGGACTCGACTACCACCACGCCTTTACGGACCACGCGCATCAGGCCGAGGTGTTCGAGGCCCAGCTTGCGGTTGCGGTGTCGCTGAACATGCCCGTCGTGATTCACTGCCGGGAAGCCGTGGACGACACGCTGGCAATCCTTGCGCGCTACGAACGGCTGTCGTGCGTGTTTCATTGCTTTACGGGCACGCTGGCCGAGAGCCGGCGCATCCTGGCGGCGGGCTACTACCTGGGCTTCACGGGACCGTTGACGTTCAAACGGAATGACGAGCTGCGCCAGGTGGCTGCCGAGGCACCGGCCGACCGCATCCTGGTCGAAACCGACGCACCCTACCTCTCGCCCGAGCCGGTGCGGAGCCAGAAGGTGAACGAGCCGGCGTTCGTGCGGCACACGCTCGAGAAGCTGGCGGCCGTCCGCGGCCTGAGCGTCGCCGAGGCCGATGCGCTTACTGCCGAGAACACCCGCCGGTTCTTCAGGATGTAGCCGCGAAGGCACGCACATACGTGATGAAGCTGGCGGCCCGGCTGCATCAGGGGCGAAGGTGTCTGCCTGCGCCCGGCCGCGTCCAGATTGCCACGAAGAGGCGCGTTGACAGGTCGATCTCCGCCGCGTACATTCCGGTTCAGTTAAATAACCAGACGGTTACGCAATGATCCTGGAAGGAGTTGAGCATGTCCAGTCGATCGGAGTTGTCGGCGGAAGGTAGCCCGGTTTTGGTCGTCTCCCGCACCTTTGCCGCACCCCCTGCGGTCGTCTTCGACGCCTGGACGCACGCCGAGCACCTGGCGCGGTGGTTCGGCCCGAAGGGCTTCACGCTGCCGTTCCACGAGTTCGACGTCGCACCCGGCCGCGTCTACCGGTGCTGCATGCGGTCGCCCGAGGGCAAGGACCACTGGCTTCGCGGCCGCTGGCGGGAGGTGACGCCGTTCAGCCGCCTGGCGTTCACTTTCCAGTGGGACGACGACGACGGCACCGAGGGGCTGGAGACTGACGTCACGTGTACCTTCGAGGAATCGCCCGACGGCCACTGCCTGCTGACCCTCCGGCAGGCACCGTTCAAGTCCGTCGCGTCGCGCGACGGGCACGTTTCCGGCTGGGAGCAGAGCCTTCAGCGCCTCGCCGAGTACCTCACCGGCCTCAAGGAGAACGAACTATGAAAGCGACCGAAGTCATCCGCCTGGCCCTGCAGACGAGCCTGGACTGGGCCCGCGGTGCCGCCTCGAGCATGGCCGAGACGCCGCTCGTACACCCGACGCCGCGGGGCGGGAACCACCCGATGTGGGTCGTCGGCCACTCGGCCTACGCCGAGGACGGGCTACTCGCCAAGATCACAGGCGAGCCGCCGAGGCTGGACCACTGGAAGCCCCTTTTCGGTGCCGGCACTGAGCCGACGGCGATTGCGGACGATTACCCGCCGTTCGAGGAGGTTCTGGCCGCGTTCGTCGAAGTGCGGGGCCGTACGCTTCGGTTGTTGGAGGAGATTGGCGATGCCGGCCTGGACCGCCCGCCGGCGCGGGTCCCGCAGGCGTTGCGTGACCTGCCGCCGTTCAAGTCGGTCGGCACGATGCTTACGTTCATCGCGTTGCATCAGATGAACCACGTCGGTCAGTTGTGCGACGCCCGCCGTGCCGCGGGGCGGAAGTGGACGAACTAAACAAATTAGCTGCACGCAGCCGCCCACTGCGACGTGAACGATGAAAGGATGAGGTGTCTCTATGGCAAACGTACAAGAAACAGAAGAACCGTCGGCCGAGGATGAGCTGGTCATCAGCCGTCACTTTGATGCGCCGCGGCAGCTGGTGTTCGCGGCATTCACCGACCCGCAGCGCATCTCCGCGTGGTGGGGCCCGCACGGGTTCACCACCACCACGCACGAGCACGCCTTCGAGCTCGGCGGTGTGTGGCGGTTCACCATGCACTCACCCGAAGGCACCGACTACCACGACCGCGTCACGTTCAACGAGATTCGCGAGAACGAGCTGATCAGCTACCGCATCCAGGGCGAAGGCGAGCACGCCGGCTTCGACTTTCAAACCATCTTCAGTTTCGCCGATGAAGGCGACGGCACCCGCCTTACGCTGCGGATGAGCTTCGGCACCCCGGCGATGCTGCGGCAGATGATCGAGAAGTTCGGCGCGCTCGAAGGCGGCCGGCAGACGCTGGAGCGCCTCGCCGAGCACCTGTCTTCGATCACCACCCTTACCGGAGAACCGATGATGAACGACCAGACGACACTCAAGCCCCACCTGATCTGCACTGACGCCAAGGCGGCAATTGCCTTCTACGAGAGGGTGTTCGGCGCGACGCCGGGCATGGTCCTGCACCGGCCGGACGGCATGCTCATGCACGCGGAGCTGTGCTTCGGCACGAGCAGCTTCTACCTCGCCGAGACCTGCCCCGAGTACGGTGCCCACGACCCGAAGTCACTCGGGGGCAGCCCGGTGACGCTCCACCTGCAGGTGCCCGACTGCGACGCCGTGTTCGGCCGTGCCGTGGAAGCCGGCTGCACCGTCCGGATGCCGATGGCGGACATGTTCTGGGGGGACCGCTACGGGATGGTGGTCGATCCGTGGGGCCACGTCTGGTCGGTCGCGACGGCGAAGCGTACGCTGACGGCGGAGCAGATCGAGAGTGCCTTCGCCGAGGAGACGGCCGGGACGGCCTGAACCACGAAACAAAGGACCCCATGCCGACGAAACCGAAACCGGCCGCCGCGGCCGAGCCGCCCGCCGGCGAACCCAAACTTCTCTCCGGCGGCAACCCGCAGATTCCCAAGGGGGACGGTGAGGCACCCGTGATGGCATACCTCGCCGCGATGCCCGGCTGGAAGCGTGACGTCGGCCGGTGTCTCGACGCGCTCGTGGTGCGAACGGTGCCGCAGGCGCGCAAGGCAGTGCGGTGGAACACCCCTTTCTACGGCATGGAGGGGCGCGGCTGGTTCTTCTGCTTTCACTGCTTCAACAAGTACATCAAGCTGACGTTCCTCAACGGCGCATCCCTGAAGGTGCCGCCGCCGATCACCTCAAAGCATCCGCAGGTGCGTTATCTTCACATCCACGAAGGTGAGTCGGTCGACGAGGCGAAGCTGGCCGATTGGTTCCGGCAGGCGTCGGCTCTACCTGGCGACGAATGCTTCTGACGCCTGCGGCCCGAAGACAGAGGTCCTGACCATGACGTATATCCACCACCTCAACGGCGGGGTGCTGCAGGCGGCCGGCGGGTTGCGGGGCGTGTGCCACTGCCTGCTTCTGGAGGACCCTGCCGGGCTCACACTCGTTGACACCGGCATCGGCCTGGAAGACGTGCGCGACCCCCTCGGCCGCGTCGGCCGGGCGGCGATCGACGCGGCCGGGTTTCAGTTCGACGCGGGACACACACTCCTCCGCCAGCTTCAGCGGCTGGGCCTGACGGCCGGCGACGTGGAGCACATCGTTCTCACCCACGCCGACCCGGACCACGTCGGCGGCCTGGCCGACTTCCCGCACGCCGTCGTTCACGTCGCGGCCGAGGAGCTAGCGGCACTTACGAGGGGCGACGAACGCTACCGGCCAAAGCAGTTCGCACACGTCGTCCGCTGGCGGGCCTACGGCCCGACGCAGGCAAGTTGGTTCGGGCTCGCCGCCCGGCCGGTTGCGGTGCCTGGCCCCGGCCGCGTGCTGCTCGTGGAACTGTTCGGCCACACGGCAGGGCACTGCGGCGTCGCCGTGGAGAAGTCCGGCGGCCGGTGGCTGCTGCACGCCGGCGACGCCTACTACCTCCGCGACGAACTGACGAACGACCGGCACCCGGTTGCGGCACTGGCCGCGGCCAGAGCGGTGAATGACGACCTCCGCCGGGCGAGCCTCGCACACGTGCAACGCCTGACACATGACTTTGCCGACGAGATCGAGATCATGAACTACCACGACGCGGCCGAGCTGCCGCCGGGCGGGCTGATGGCTAAAAACGATGTATCGCAAGCCGGTGCTGACGGCACCGCCGGGCCGGCGACCTCGGGCCAGAGCAACGCGGTCCAGAGCAACGCGGGCCGGAGCAACGCGGGCGGCACGGCGGCGGGCAATGAACCGGCGGGCCGAACTCCGGCCGGGCGAATCCCGTAGTGGGAAACAGACCATGGTAAGACACGCTACAGACCGACTCAGCACCACCTTCGCCGCACTCGCCGACCCGACCCGCCGGGCGATTCTCGATCGGCTGACGCGTGGCGAGGCCTCGGTCGGCGAGCTGGCCGAGCCGTTCGAGATGAGCATGCCGGCCGTCTCCAAGCACCTGAAGGTGCTGGAGCGGGCCGGGCTGGTGGAGCGTAGCCGGCAGGCGCAGTGGCGGCCGTGCCGACTGTCCCCTGAGCCGCTGAAGGACGTGGACGGCTGGCTCGAGCGGTACCGCCAGTTCTGGGAAGAGAGCTTCGACCGCCTGGAGGCTTACCTGAAGGAACTGCAGAGCAAGGAGCCCGGGCGTGAACGAAAGAAGTGACGCCGGGCGGCTCGTGATCTCACGGCGGTTCACGGCACCGCGGTCGCTGGTGTTCGAGGCGTGGACGAGGCCGCAACACCTGCTGGCCTGGTTCTGCCCCGACGGCTACCGGGTGGAGCAGGCCGAGGCTGACGTGCGCGTGGGTGGCCGTTGGCGGTCGCAGATCCGTTCGCCGGACGGGCGGAAGCTGGTGGAGCGCGGCATCTATTGCGAAGTGACAGAACCCGACCGGCTGGTCTTCACGCACACGTGGGAGTCGGCCACGGGCGAGCCGACGAAGGAGACGATCGTCAGCGTGACGTTCGTGGAGAACGCCGGCGTTACGGAGATGACCTTCAAGCAGGTGGGCCTGCCGAGCGTGCAGCTGCTGGGCACGCACGGGGAAGGGTGGCGCCAGGCGTTCGAGACGCTCGGCGAGCACCTGGACGAGTG
Organism: Phycisphaerae bacterium; assembly: GCA_050329715.1. Taxonomy (GTDB): domain Bacteria; phylum Planctomycetota; class Phycisphaerae; order Tepidisphaerales; family Tepidisphaeraceae; genus DAIOTR01. The sequence goes on along the minus strand of JBHJOM010000150.1, from coordinate 6,582 downwards.
GCGCGGTCGGCTCGGCTGACTGACCGCGGGCGGCCGCGGCCGCTTCAGGCCGCCGAGGCGGGGACGTTGCGGCGGTCGAAGTCCAAGGCGTCTTTCACCAGGCCCTGCTCTTCGAGTTCGTGGGCTTTGGGGCTGCCGGTGGCCGGGCTGGCGGCGGCGTCGCGGCCGACGTAGCTGATGAGCCGGTCGGGCATCAGTTCGCGAAGTCGCGGTTCCATGTAGCTCCACGCGCCACGATTCCGCGGCTCCTCCTGCACCCAGCAGACGTCCGCCACGCGGGCGTACCTGTCAAGCACGTCCTGAAGTTCACACTTCGGGAAGGGGTACAACTGCTCCACGCGTACCACTGCCACATCCTGCACGTTGTCCTTCTCGATCGCGGCCTTGAGCGTGTAGTACACCTTGCCGGCACACAGGCACAGCCGCTTCACGCCCTCAGGTTTGTTTACCGAGGGGTCGTCGAGCACGAGCTGAAGCTGCCGGTCCGTGAATTCCTCGACGCGGCTGGCGGCCGGGGCATACCGAAGCAGTTTCTTAGGCATCATCAGAATCAGCGGCTTGCGGAACTTGCGATGCATCTGCCGGCGGAGCAGGTGAAAGTACTGGGCCGGCGTGCTGGGCACGGCCACCTGCATGTTGCCCTCGGCGCACAGGTGCAGGAAGCGTTCGAGGTAGGCGTTGGAGTGCTCGGGCCCTTGCCCCTCGTAGCCGTGGGGGAGGTTGAGAACCAGACCACACATGTATCGCCACTTGCTTTCACTGGCCGCGATGATCTGGTCGATGATGGCTTGCGCGCCATTGACGAAGTCGCCGAACTGGGCTTCCCAGACGACGAGGTTGCGCGGGTCGGCCGAGGCGAAGCCCCACTCGTAAGCGACGACGGCCTCTTCACTCAGCATGGTGTTCATGATGGTGAACGAGCCCTGGTCCGCCTCATTGATGTGCTTCAGTGGGGTGAAGACGCGGCCGTTTTCGTAGTCGTGCAGGACGGTGTGGCGGTGGCTGAACGTACCGCGTTCGACGTCCTGCCCGGTGAAGCGGACGTTGATGCCCTCGGCCAGAAGGCTGCCGAGTGCGAGCATCTCGCCGGTGCCCCAGTCGATGCCCTCGCCCTTGCGGACGGACTCCTTGCGCTGCTCGATCATGCGGACGAGCTTGGGGTGGACGGTGAAGTCCGCCGGGACCTTGTCGAGGGTGCCGATGACCTCGTCGAGGCGCTGGCGGGGGACGATGGTGTCTGCCGACCAGTCGCTGCCGGCCCGGCCGAAGCCGCGCCAGACGCCGCTGAACGTCGGGATGCGCTCGCGGGGCATGACCTTCTTGGCCCGCTCGCGGGCGTCCTTGAGGCGGGCGAGGACCTCGTCACGCATCGCGTCCTGCTCGGCCTGGGGCACGACGCCCTCGGAGGCGAGGCGCTCGGCGTAGAGGGTGCGGGTCGTCTTCTGCTGGCCGATCTTGCGGTACATGACCGGCTGGGTGAACGACGGCTCGTCCTGCTCATTGTGGCCGTGACGGCGGTAGCACCACAGGTCGATGATCACGTCGCACTTGAACCGCTGCCGGAAGGCGATGGCCAGCTTGGCGACGTGCACGACGGCTTCGGGATCGTCGCCGTTGACATGGAAGACGGGTGCGTCGATCGACTTGGCCACGTCGGTCGGGTAGGGGGTGAAGCGGCCTTGCGTAGGGCTGGTGGTGAAGCCGATCTGATTGTTGACGATGATGTGAATCGTGCCGCCGGTGCGGTAGCCGGGCAGTTCCGAGAGGTTGAGGGTCTCGGTGACGATGCCCTGCCCGCAGAACGCTGCGTCGCCGTGCATGGTGACGGGGACGACCTTCGTTCGGTCCGGGTCGGGGAGCCACTCCTGCTTGCAGCGGACGATACCCTGTTGAATCGGATTGACCAGCTCCAGGTGGCTGGGGTTGGGCAGCATGCTGACTTTAACGCACCGGCCGTCGGGAAACGTGCGCTTGTTGGCGTAGCCCAAGTGGTACTTCACGTCGCCGTCGCCCTCGACGTCGCGTGGCTGGGCATTCGTGCCTTCGAATTCGCCGAGAAGCGTCTCGTAGGGCTTGTTCATGACGTGGGCCAGGATGTTGAGCCGGCCGCGGTGGGCCATCGTCATGATGATCTGCTCGGTGCCGAGGGAGGCGCCGTCATCAACGATGGTGTTCAGCAGGAGCACCAGGCTCTCGCCGCCCTCAAGGCTGAACCGCTTGGCGCCAATGAACGCCCGGCCGAGGTACTGCTCAAAGTCCTCGGCGGCGATGAGCTGAAAGAGGATGCTCTTGCGTTGCTCGGTGGTGAGGGCAGGGCGATTGAGCACGGGCTCCATGTGGGCTGCGAGCCACTCGCGCTGTTCCTTGTCGGGGATGTTGGTGAACTCGACGCCGACGTGTCGGCAGTAAGTCTGGCGGAGTTTGTCGATGAGGTCTTGGAGGGTACCGTCCGTCGTGCCCTGGAAGCCGCCCTGGCCGACGTCACGGGTAAGGTCCCCGTCGATGATGCCGAAGTTCGCAAGGTCGAGCATCGGGTGCTCGGGGCGTTGCGTATTGAGCGGATCGAGGCTGGCGCAGTAGTGCCCGAACTCGCGGTAGGTGTGGACCATGTCGTAGATGCCCAGCGGGCGGATGGCCTCTCGCGGGGTGGCAGGCAGGCTTGCGGCGGCGACCTCGGGCCGTGCGCCGCCGCCGGGCCCCTGGGCGGCGGCACTGCCCGAAGCGGACGCGGTGCCGGCCGGCCGCTGTCCGGCGAACTCCATGCCTCGGAAGAAGCCACGCCATTCCGGCGGGACCGATTGGGGGTCGACGAGGTAACGCTGGTAGAGCTCGTCGAGGTAGTCGGCGTTGGTAGGGCTTGCAAAATCTTGGCTTTGTACGTCGGCGCGGGCCGGGGGGTGAGACATTGGATTAAGCTCCGTCGGCATTCGTCGGCCGATCATGCGGGCCGAGCGTCAGTTGACGCATGCACCTTCCGTGCCGGAACGGGTGAACGCACCGGACGCCGGAAGTCGCCGGGCGAAAACTCGCCCGGACGGAATCGGCATCGTTCAATGGTTCGTCTGTCGGCTTCAAGCCCAGCCCGTGCCAGCCGTGATGCGTCGGTTTCGGGTCGCTACGTCAACAACATCGACCCGCCAAAGCCCCCGCCGTTAGCTTCTCCGGCCTTGCCTTGCCGCTTTCCCGGGCCAGAAAGCCCAAGCCGAGCGAGCACAGACGGCAACCCGGAGCCGGCGGTCCTGCTCCGCCACGATCCTAGCCCCACTTCGTGGCCTTTCAACGGAAACCGGGCCGGCTTCGACAACGATTTTGAGGAACTTCAGGCGGCCGTCGGCCGGACAGACCACAGCCGCCGGACGATCTGACGCCGGCGGGTCATCAGCAACGTGCCGAGCAGCACAATCCCGCCAGAGACGATGGACGGCGGCAGCGGAACGACGACCTGTGGTTCAGACGGCGAATCGAAGACGGCCGAGGCGAAAGCGCCGTTGCTCGGGAGGTAGCTGAGGATGTCGTCGTCCGCCAGCGCCATCGATTCACGACGGCTGGCTTCGTTCAGCAGGTCGCTGAACAGCGACGACTCACCGGTCGGGGCGACCGACGCCATAGCCGGGTCGGGGGCTTCGGCCATGAAGGGTGCCAGCATCGGCTCGCCGCTGGGTGCCAGCCGGGCGACGTCGTGCGCCTCGTGGGCCGCGACCAACGCCGTGAAATCGCCGCCGGGCAGCACCGCCCCGGAGATACCCGCAGACGCACCGCCCGTCGCGCCGCCCGAGAGGGTCATGATGAGTAAGCAGCCTGACAGCGGCTTGCGAAACTCGAACATCGACAAGGTTCCACCTTGAGCAGACTGGCTGCCCTGAAAACACTCACCAGAGGGGCAGATTTGCCCTTCTTAATCGGACCATAGCAACTTTAGTGCCGAGGCGATCATAATCCTGCGTGCTTCAGGGTGCCTAGCAGGAAATTTGGTCTGACTGACAATTAACCGAGTTGAGCGGGTATCGGACGTTGCACGGCCACAAGATGAACAGGATGTACCTGTTACGCGGATTGTGCAGATGCCGTTACATCCGGCATCATGCCAATGAGCTGCCCTGAAAACAGGCACTGCGATGCAGGCGGTTTAAGCAGCAATTGGGGCTGCGTCCGTCAGCAGTGGAAAGATAACGACGGCGGCCGCATGGAGCGGTCGCCGTCGCGGTGAAGCTGCATCGTAAAATGGCCGCCCTACGCCGTATGCGGGCCGGCAGGGTGCCTCAGCTGCGGCGACGGCCCGCCAGCAGCGTGCCGCCCACGGCCAGCAGGCCGAGACTTGCCGGCTCGGGGATCACCGCCAGCCGAACTGCGGACACCCGGAAGTCGGCAGCCTTGGGGGCGTCAAACTCCACCGTGATGTCCGTGATCTGCGTGATCAGAGCGTCGTCGAAGCCGGCCGACGTCGGAATGGCCACCACCGTCTGCGCACCGGCACCGCTGGTCATTACGGTCGTTGCGAAGATCGGCATATTCCCGACGTAGAAGCCGGCAAAGATCGAGATTTCCTGTCCGCCTGCCTGGTCATACGCTTCAAAGTCGATCTCGATCTGCAGGTTCGACGCGTCGATCGGGTCAAAGTCGACGTACACGAGCGACGCCTTGCCGTTGGCACCTGCGGTGCTCTGGTAGTCGAACAGGCCGTTCGCCTCGAGCACGTCCACCCCGACCGAGTCGACACCCGGCAGATCCAGGCTCTGGGCGTTCAGCGCCACGAAGCGGTTGGCACCCACCAGGTCGGTCCCGCCGACGAGCGGCGAGCTCGTCGACACGACGCCTACCGACGTCTGTACGAATGGCAGCACCGCCGACTGGTTGGTCGAAAAGTCATCCACCAGCGTTGCCGCCTGAGCACTTGACGAGGTCATCAAGCCCGCAGCCGCCAAGCCGGCGCAAATCATCATGTTCCGCATTTCTTTCTCCTGCAAACTCCCGAGGGCATCACGTGAACCTATTTGCATCTTCACGCGACCCCAGGAAAGTATCCGGTATCTAAACTGTTCGCAAGAAATAACCGAGCCATAATCCGCCGCACTGCCGCGAACAGGCCTTCGTTTTGAGGTGTCAGTGAGAGCCTGATGTGTATCCGGTTTGTTCCGATTGTGCCGGAGAGCCGCGAAGCAGGTCGTCGAGCAGGGCGGCCACTGCCCGGATCTTCGCCTCGACGTCCGCCGTTGCCGGCACCTGCAGCAGGCGTCGGTGCCCGCCCCACAGTGCAGGTTCGAGCAGCTTGTCCCCGGCCAGTACGGCTTCGGGGGCCGCCTCGAAACGGATGCTGTTGTCAGCGTCGCCGGTGTACCGCCCGATGGCCGCGGCCGTCTGCAGCCACACGACCACGTCATACCGGTCCAACTCGCGCGTGTGGGTCGTGCCCAGTTCGCGCCAGTAGTCGGCCGGGCCGCCGGGCCAGTAGGCCGCACCGTCGATCGTGCCCCGGTCGAGCAGGACGACGCGTCCGCCGGCGTTAACCATCGCGGCCTGCTCGCGTTCAGTTTGCAGGCGGTAGATCTCCCTTTGAATATCGCGTTTTTCGTCGAGTGTAGCGCGGTCCCAGCGGGTCTGTCGGCGGGCATAGACGTCAGTCGCCGCCTCCATCACCAGGGCGAACCGGGCCGGGTCCCGCGCCGCGATCGCTGCGGATACGACGGTCTTGCCGCTGCCCGGCCCGCCCGTCAGGACGATCCGGCGTAAAGGAGCTTGCCTGTTGGCCGTCTGCACGGGCGGCAGTATAGAAGGTGCGTGCCGGAACTGGTCAAGCTGGTGAGCTATCCTGAGGTTCTCGCCGCCGCAGCGAGGATGGGGCTGCGCTGCGTCTACCCCAACTCCGGCGCGTTCGAGTTCGCTGATCCCGCCCGACGGCAGATCCTCGGGTTCGCCCTCCGTGCCGACGCCACCGTGCGGCCGGAGCTGCGGAGCAGCCTTCACACGGTCGAGCCGTCGACGCCCCGGCGGCTTGCCGAGATCCTTGTGAGCCAGTGGCAGGCCCATATGCCCACCGCAGACGGGTGGCTTCTGCCCGCCAGCCATTGGGGCCACGAACTGCACCACGGCAACGGCGCGTGGCTCGGGCCGATGCTCAAGCGACTGCAAGTGGACGTCCCGGCAGAGGCGGCGGCCCCGGCCGTGGCGTTCCGGCCGGCTCGGCACGCGCTTTTGCTAGAGGTGGCCGAGGCGATGTTTGCCCGTCTGCAGGAGAGTGACTTCACCGTCCTGTTTCCGCCATTCCCGGTCATCGCGACGCTGCATCACCACCGTCAGCTCTGGTGGCGGGCCGAGGCGACGATGATCTCAAGGCTCCTGTGAACCGGCTTGGAGCACGCGGTCGGCGGCCGGACGACGGTTTGCACCTGTCGCAGCAGCCCGTCGAAGGGCTTGAGGCCGACAAGCCTACGCTTGCCGGCTACTCCTGCATTTCGAGTACCTGCATTCCGGGGTGAGTGTCCTGCCTCCTCTGCAGGCTCGTTCTGATTACCTGCCCAGGCGCACCACGTTCAGTGGCAACAGGTTGGCTATGTCACTGGAACATCAGCCCGCCGGCCAGTTCCG
>JBHJOM010000149.1:0-10830 GCA_050329715.1 Phycisphaerae bacterium | reverse complement strand
ATGAGGGTCTCGAAGGCTTCGCGGTCGAGGGTGAGGTCGTGGTCGATCGGTGCCGGCTCGGCGAGTTTGCGGAGGATCTCCTCGACCTGGACGGCGGTCTTCTCGATTTCGTCGCGGCGATTGTTGTAGGCGTCGGCGACGGCGCGGCAGAGCTTGGGGAAGCCCGGGCGGCCGTGCTGGTCGTCCGGCGGGAAGTACGTCCCGGCGTAGAACGGCCGAAGGCCGGGGGTGAGGAAGACGCTCATCGGCCAGCCGCCCTGGCGGGTGAGCACCTGCGTGGCGGTCATGTAGAGGGCGTCGACGTCGGGGCGTTCCTCGCGGTCGACCTTGACGCAGATGAAGTGGCGGTTCATCACGTCGGCGATCTTGGGCTTCTCAAAGACCTGCCGCTCCATGACGTGGCACCAGTAGCAGGTGGAGTAGCCGACGGAGAGAAAGATCGGCTTGTCCGCCCGGCGTGCCGCGTCGATGGCCTCAGGCCCCCACGGCCACCAGTCGACCGGGTTGTGGGCGTGCTGAAGCAGGTAAGGCGAGGATTCGTTAACGAGTCGATTCGTGTGCTGCTTGGACGGCTGAGACATACAGCTCCATGATAAGACGGCAGTCTTACGACAGGATGAGCAAAAGTTCCAGCACTGTTGCGGTTTCAGGCGGTTTGGACGACGGGGGAAAGAGATAAGCACAGAGGGCACAGAGATTTGGAGATCACAGAGGGGGAAAATTGGATTGGAATGCCGGCGATGGGGGATTTCGTACTCGCCTCGCCGGTCTCGCAATCGCTGCGGCACCGATGACGGGAGTTGCAACGGGTTCGCAATCCACTCCCGTCTTCACCCTTCGTGCCTTCGTGCCTCCGTGCCTCCGTGCCTTCCTCCCCCCGCTACTTCCCCGCCCGCAGGCCGACTTCGATGATGATCGGGCGGTGGTCGCTGCCGGTCCATTGACCGGCGGCCAGATGGGTGACGGTCAGTTCCGGGGAGGTGAAGGCGTGGTCGATCCGTACGCCGGGGACGAACCGCCCGCGGTTTCGGCCCGGCCGCCACGTCTCGAACCGGCCGATGCCCGCCTGCGTGTACGCGCTGGTCATCCCGGCCGCCTCCAGGGCGTGGTGCTGGGCGTTGCGTTCGGTGAAGTTGAAGTCCCCCACCATGAGCATCGGCAGCCGGCGGTCGCGGGCGGCTTCCAGCAGGGTGGCCGTTTGCAGGCGGTTCCACGCCAGCGCGCGCGGGCTGCCGGGCGAGGCCAGATGCACCGCGTGCATCGACACGTCCTGCCCGTTGATTTCGAACACCAACTCCCGAAGTTGCCGCGGGCCCATGCCGCTGGGAACCTCGCTTGCCGCGGCGAGGCGGAACGGCCGCTTGGACAGAATCGCCGACCCGCCGGGCGACGTCTGCGGCTCGACGAGTTGGTGCGGGTAGGCCTCGGCCAGCTTGGTCTGTAACAGCCGGGCGTGGAACGGCGTGACCTCCTGAAAGACGAGCACGTCCGCGTCCGCGGCGAACACGGCGTGGAGGATGCTGCCGTCGTCCGTGTTCTTGAAGTAGAGGTTGGCGGACATGATGCGGACAGTTTCGCCGGCGGGCCGGTCCAGCCGCGGCCAGCGGGTCAGGTTCATCAACTCCCCGGCCAGGAGCACGCCGGCCAGCCCCACGCCCGCAAGCGCCAGCCACCGCCGCCGCAACCCCGCCCCGGCGACGGCCGCCACGACGCACGCGATGCCCACGTGCACCTGCAGCGCCCGCAGCGCGAAGCCGACCATGACGAGCCACCGGTAAGGCCAGCTCGTGTCGGAAAAGTCCTGCGGCAACAGCACCGCGATAAGCAGCATGGCCGCCGCCAGGATCAGCCCCGCCCACGCGGCCCGGGCGAGGGCAACCCCGGCGAACGCCGCGAGGCGGCGCAAGCCCGGCGCACTGCCAGGCGGTGGCACAGGCGGCAGCTCCTGCGGCGGGGTCTCGAACTCGAGGGTGGGTTGCGTCATGAGCACGGCCGGCCGGCAGCGGCCGAGGCGAGAGTATCAGCGGCCGGCCGGGCCTGCGTCCAGACGGGAATCCATGACCGTCGGCTGGTGAAGGCACGGAGGTAGGAGAGGGATCAAGGGATCAAGGGATCGAGGGGCAGAAAGGCACGTAGGCACGAAGGCACGGAGGCACGGAGGCACGAAGGGTAAATGCGGGAGACCGGCCTGCAGCGCGTTACACTTGACGAGTCTGGAACCGCCGAGCCACGGCGGCCGCATAGTCGAAGAGACCAGCCAGAAAACTTCCAAAAGCCTTCCCTTCCGACGTCTCTATCCAAATTTCCCCCCTCTGTGATCTCCAAATCTCTGTGCCCTCTGTGTCATCTCTCCCCCCCGCCCGGGCCGATCGGCCGCGCTTGGGTTTGGCCGGGTCTTCGCTATAAACGGGGCATGCTTCCGAACATCCTTTACCTGCACTCGCACGACACGGGGCGGTACGTCCAGCCGTACGGTTATCCGGTCCCCACGCCGCACCTGCAGGCGTTCGCGGAGCAGGCGACGGTATTCCGCAACGCGCACTGTGCCGGGCCGACGTGCTCGCCGAGCCGGGCGGCGTTGCTCACGGGCATGTGCTGCCACTCCGCCGGGATGCTGGGCCTGGCCCACCGCGGCTTTGCCATGCCCGACTACAGCCGGACGCTGCCGAATTACCTGCAGAAGCACGGCTACAGCACCACGCTTTGCGGCATCCAGCACATCGTCCATGGTGACAACACGAAGCAGGAGGCCGGCTGGCAGCGCGTGCTGGAGGCCGACACAGACGCCGCCGCCAACCGGGCCGAGGCCTACTCGCGCGCCGCCGCCGACTTCATCCGCGGCAAGCCGAAGGGGCCGTTTTTCCTCGACGTCGGCTTCTTCGAGACGCACCGCGTCTTCCCCGAGGCCGGGCCGGAGAACGACGCGAAGTGGAAGCGCGCCCCGGCCATTTTCCCGGACACGCCCCGCACCCGCCAGGACTGGGCCGAGTACTGCCAGATGGCCCAGCACCTGGACACCGGCTACGGCCGAATCCTCGACGCACTCGACGAGGCGGGCCTGGCGGAGAACACCCTCGTCATCATCACCACGGACCACGGCGTGCCCTTCCCGGACATGAAGTGCAACCTCACCGACCACGGCACCGGCGTGCTGCTGATGATGCGCGGCCCGGCCGGCCCCACCAGTTCAACCAGCTTTGCCGCCCCCGGCGGCCGGGTGCTGGACGCACTCGTCAGCCACATCGATCTCTTCCCCACCCTCTGCGGCGTGCTGGGCACCCCCGTGCCGGACTACGTGCAGGGAAGGAGCTTCCTGCCGGTGGTCCGTGGCGAGGTTGCCGAGGTGAACGACCACATCTTCGCCGAGGTGACCTACCACGCCGCCTACGAGCCGCAGCGGGGCGTCCGCACGCACCGGCACAAGTACATCCGCCGGTTCGAGCCGCGCGACGGCCGCGTGCTGACGAACGTGGACGGCGGCCCGGCCCGCGACGAGGCGATGGCCTACGGCTGGCACGAACAACCGCCGGCGACGGAGCAGTTCTACGACCTGCTGCTGGACCCGGCCGAGCGGGAGAACCGCATCGACGACCCGGCCTGCGCCGGCGAGCGAGACAGGCTCCGCAAGATGCTCGACGACTGGATGATAGAGACGAACGACCCCCTGCTGGCCGGGCCCGTGCCGCTGCCGCCGGGCGCCGTCGCCAACAGCGCCGACGGCCTGAACGCCGGCGACCCGCCGGAGCACAGCGGCTAGCCGCCGGGGCACCCGAGGCACCTTCTGAGGATGGACCCGGCCATGGAATCGGCCGATAAGCCTTGCATGCTCACCGACGTGGACCTCGGCAAGTACGCGCATATCGAATGCGAGCGGCGGTGGCTGCTGACGAGCCGCCCGAACTTCCTCCCGCCGGGCGGCGCGTCCTGGGAGATCGTCGATACCTACTTCCCCGGCACGCGTATCCGCTTCCGCCGGAGCGTGGAGCTGCCCGGCGGGCGGGTCGTCTACAAGCTGACGCAGAAGTTCCCGCTCGACCCCGGCGAAGGCAGCCGCCACGCCGTCACCAACACCTACCTGCGGGCCGCCGAGTTCGAGCTGCTCAAACCCCTTGGCGGCGAAGTCATCCGCAAGCGGCGTTACAAGCTCACGGCGTACGACCCGGTCATTGCCGTCGATGTGTTCGAGGCGGCCCTTGGCGGGCTGGTCATCGCCGAGGTCGAGTTCGAGGACGACGAAGCGATGAGCGCATACGAAGGCTTGCCGATCGACGGGGCCGTGGAGATCACGCAGGACGGCCGGTTCGCCGGGGGTGTCCTCTGCACGCAGCGGTACCGGGAAGTGCCGAAGCTGTAGCGTCTACTCGGCCGGTGCGACGAACGCGGCGACGTCCTCGTCGAGCTGTTTCCGTGCCTCGGTCACGTGGTACATCATGTGGCCGCCGGGGTAATAGGTCTGCACGAACCGCTCCATGATGCGCGGGGGCAGGTTCATGTGGTTCACGGTGTAGTCGGCGGCGAAGTAGGGAGTGGCCATGTCGTAAGTGCCGCTGGCCACGAGCACGCGCAGGCCCGGCACCTTGACCATCGCCCGGCGGAGGTCGTCGGCGGCGTTCACGTACGGCTCGTCGCCGTAGTCCCACGGGCGGACGTTGGCCAGCACGCGGTACTCCGTGTCGGTGCGGTAGTCGAGTTCACTGGCGACGTACTGGTTGTAGGTGCTGGTGTAGAGGCCGATGACGCCGTTGTAGCTCGGGTCGAACCAGCCGTCGTCGCGGGCCGGCTCCAGGTCCACGCCGCGGACGCGAGAATCAAACCGCCCGACGACCTCGTCCGTGTCGCGCAGCAGCCGCTGGCGGAAAACCGAGGGAGCGACGCGCAGGTTGCTCTCCAGGATGTAATCCGCCTCGAGCCCCGTGAGCATGGCAAGCTGCTGTGCGACCCGCTGTCGCGTCGCGGCGTCGGCGGAGGAACCGGCGGCCAGTGCCGGCAGGTAGTCCTGAATCGCAAACCGCTCGGCGGCGGCCAGCACCTCCGGCAGCGGGGTGGCCTGCAGGTCCTCGGCGAGCCGCCCGTGGTAGTGCGCCGTGGCCGTGTATGTCGGCAAAAAGAGTACGTACGGCAGGTCGTTGAAGCCGCCGGGCGAGAGCGTCTGGAAGTTGAGCACCACGCTGATGAGCATCACGCCGTTCAGGTCAATGCCGTGGGCATCGTGCAGGTGCTCGGCCAGCAGGGCGGCGCGGGTCGTGCCGTAGCTCTCCCCGGCCAGGTAAGTGGCGCTGCCCCACCGCCCGGCGCGGGTCAGGTGCAGGCGGATGAAATGGCCGACGGCCTCGACGTCCTGCTCGACGCCGGAAAACTCCGCCTGCAGGTCGGGCGTCGCGGGGCGCGAAAAGCCGGTGCCGACGGGGTCGATGAAGACCAGGTCCGTCTGGTCGAGCCAGGTGTCCGGGTTGTCAGACAGGCGGTAAGGCGGGTGGGCCGGCATGCCGTCGGGCGGCATGGTGATGACGCGCGGGCCGGCCGTGCCCAGGTGCAGCCACACGCTGGCGGCCCCCGGCCCGCCGTTGAAGACGTAGGTGATCGGCCGCTCGTCCGCCGGGAGGGGCTCGCCGGCGTCGTCCAGCAGGCGGTAGTAGGTGTAGAAGATCTCGCCGAGGGTTTCACCGGCCTCGTCGGCGACGGGCAGCACGTCGGCCGTCGCCTCGTAGCGGAGGGTGGCGTCGGGCAGTTGCAGCGTGTGGCTCGTGGTGACGCCGGAAGGCGCATTTGCCTCCAGCGTCGTCGGCGTGGGGGCGGCCGAGGCGTCTTCGGTTGGCCGGGTCGTCTGGGACCAGGCCGACGCGGTGCCGAGTGTCGTCGCGGCCAGGAACAGGGCGATGAGGTGGCGAGTCCGCATGGCCGGATGGTAGCCGCAAGTCGGCCGCGGGGAAGCAGTTCGCGGGCTCTGCCCTGCTTCCGGCTAACGTGACTGCCGGCGGATCGTCATGTCGAAGTTCTTCACCATCGACTTGTACATCGACCAGACGACGGCGGCGTAGATGCCCGTGCTCAGCAGGCTCGTCGCCAGCAGTGTGATGCGCAGGCCCAGGTCCGGGCCCAGGTCCGGGCCGAGGTCCGGGCCCAGATCGGACAAAAGCACCTGGGCCTGTGTCGCTTCCGGCCGAATCAGCAGGGCCAGCGTTGCGAACGGGCTGATGCCGCCGAAGACAACGCTCATTGCGTCCGCGTCCGCCTCGACGCCCGCCGTGCCGCAGAAAAAGAGCAACCCACAAGCCCCCAGCACGATGCCCACGCTCGCCATCACCGCCTTGACGGTGGTGCCGAGCCGCAGGCTCATCGTCATGCCGGTGACCGCGGCGAACGCCGCGACGATGATGATCGTCACCGGGAGGATCAGCAGCGCCTCGGGCAGCACCAGCGGCCGGCCGTCGCCCTTGCCCATCAGCGCCTGCCACGCGTCATAAAGCACGAACAGCAGCACGCTCACCACCGGCACGGCCACCAGCGGCAGCACGAACGCCACCAGCCCGCGCAGCTTGCCCCAAAGGTAGTAGCGGCTGCTCATCGGGGTACTCAAAAGCAGGTCGAGCGTGCCGTCCTCCTTCTCGCGGGTTACGGTGCTGGCCGCGGCGTTCGTCACGATCAGCAGGATGGTCGCGAACTCCAGGAACACCAATGCGAGCAGGAACTGCGTCGCGTCATCGGCGGGCACGACCCGCTCGATGCGCGCCAGCGAGAGCGTGCGGATCGTCCGGCTGCCGGCGACGAGGTCGGCCTGCACGCCTTCCACGGCCAGGCGGGCGGTAAGGTCCGCGGGCTGTGCCGCCTCACCGTCGATAAAGATGCGGCTGTTGGGCGACAGGGCGTAGAGCTGGTCGTTGTGGACAAGCAGAGTGCCACTTGCGGCATCGACGCCGGCGGGGGTGACGTATCGCGGGGGGTCGGTGGCGTCGGTGGCGTGCAGCACGACCAGCACCCCGGCCGCCCCGAGCCCGAGCACGAAGAAGCCGTACCGCAGCAGGTAGCTCCGCGCGGCCGAGGCCTTGGTGCGTGCCTCCCGCCAGGCAATGGGGTTGATCCAGACGGAGCGGGGCTTGCGCGTCCGCCCGAGCCGGCCGGTGAACTTGCGGGCCAGCCACCCGCGGAACGTGAGCGTGCTCTGGGCCATGCGGCGGAGCAGCACCACGCTGGGCAGCACCAGCACGACCGAGAGGGCGAACATGAACGACACGAAAAACGCCGCCGGCCGGGTGAGGTAGAAGCTCACCGGCCAGGTGCGCATGCCCTCGGGCAGTTCGTAAACGGCCGGAGGTGCGTAGGACGGGTCGAGCACGGTGCGCAGTGCCAGGAACGGGTGCAGGCCGGTAAGCCAGCCGGTGGCCGAGAGGTTCTGCTCCGCCTGCTGCGTGTCGGGCTGAACGACCGAGGCCGTCTGGTTCACCTGTCCGCCGGCGTCCAGCAGGTCGAGCTTGGAGAACGTGAACCCGTCGGCCAGGAAGACGCCGACGACGTAAATCACGATCAGCATGTAGAAGCTGAAGATCGTACGTCGCGTGCCGACCTTGAACGTGGCGATGGCGATGGCCAGCGCGCCGGTGACGGTGGCCGTGGCCGCGGCGATGGCGAAGCTGACGACAATGTCGTCGATCTCCACGCCGCCGAAGATCTGCGTGATCGAGAAGATCGGGATGCCCGAAATCAGCAGCGTGATGACGAAAAACAGCCGGCTGACGAGCGACCCGAGCACGATCTGCCCGTTCGTCATGGGGGTGGCCAGGAGGATGTCGTACGTCTGGGCGTCCTTCTCCTGTGTAATCGCCCCGGCCGTGAAGATCGGTGCCAGCAGCGTCACCAGTGCCAGTTGCAGGTAGGAAAGTTGCTCGAAGATGCGGGTGCTGGTTCGGGTGAGGCTGGCGATGTCGCCGGTGCGGTCGCCGGCGGCGATGGCGAAGAGCACGAACACGACCAGCAGCCCCAAGTAGGCACACCGCACGACGAGGTCGCGCCACCGCCGCGAGCCGGTCTCGACGACGCGGAGCAGAATGGGGTTGGCAGGCAAAAGCCGCCAGAGGTAGGTGCCGAGTCCGAGCATCGGCCGGCGATTATGGGGCGACCGGCCCCCGGCCGCCAGCAATCGCCGGCAACCGCCGGCAATTGCCGACGAGGGTGCGGGCAGAGTCCTTAGAGCTTGAGGTTCGCCGCCTCGCGGGCGGCGGTGAAGCTGCCGAAGAGCCGCACGGCCGCACCGTAGAGTGCCGGCTCCTCGCGGCGTACGACGCTGTCGCTCATCCGCAGGCCGCGCTTCTTGGCGTCGCGCAGGCCGCGGGTCACGGCTTCGGGCATCCAGCGGCGGCGTTCGCGGTGCTGTTCAGGGTCGAGGCGGGCGGCCTTCAGGGCGTCGTCGTAACGGCCGAAGTACCGCACGGCCGCGGCGTGCAGGCCCGGGTCCTCCTGCTGAAGCGCCCCGCTGCCCAGCGGGTAGCTGTCCGCCGCCCGCTGCTTGAGTTCGGTCACCACGGCGTCCTTGTTCCACGAGCGGTAGAGGTTCACCTCGTCGGCGTCGATCCCGGCGGCGGCCAGGGCGCGGTCCCACTTGCCGAAGAGCCGCGGCTGCAGGCTGGCGAAGGCGGCCTTGGCAAGTTCGTCGCCGCGCTTGGTCACGGCGGACCAGTGCAGGTCCTGCTTCCTCTTGCGGGCGTCCTTGATGAGCTTGATGATCTTGAGCTTCGTCCAGCGGGGGCGGCGGGAGACCTCCGCGTAGTCGATCCCGGCGGCCTCGACGGCCTTGCGGTACGATTCAAAATGGTACGCCGCGGCCGAGAGCAAGGACTGGTGCGTGTGCGCCAGCGCGTTGTACGACAGGTCGGCCTTGCTGCGCTTCAGCTTCTTGAGTTCCGCGACGATGCTCTTCTGGTCCCAGTTCATGCGCAGTGGCTCCCGGCGCGTTACCGCCGCGGCAGTGTGGCCGTCTCACGCACGTGCGAATGTCACGTGTAACGTAACTAAATAAAACAAAAGGACGGGCGGCACAAGTGCAAGATTTGGCGGGAATCATTCCACTCGACAAGCCGGCAGGCATGACTTCACGCCAAGCCGTCGACCGCGTCAAGCACAAGCTTCCGCACCGTACAAAATGCGGACACGCCGGCACCCTCGACCCCTTCGCCACCGGCGTCCTCCTCGTCCTCGTCGGCAACGCCACCAAAGCCTGCGAGGCCCTCATGGACGCCGGCAAGACCTACCACGCCACCCTCCGCCTGGGCGCCTCCACCCCCAGCGACGACCCGGAGACGCCCCCCATCGCCTGCCACGAGCCGCCCCGGCCCGCCCGGAGCGACGTCGACGCCGCCGTCGCAGGCTTCTCCGGCACCATCCTGCAGACGCCCCCGGTCTACAGCGCGCTCAAACGCGGCGGCCGCCGCGCCGCCGACCGCGTCCGCGCGGGCGAGAAAGTCGTCATGGAGCCCCGCCCCGTGCGGATCGACCGCCTGGCCGTCGCGGCGTACGACTGGCCGGTGCTGGAGGTGTCGCTGGACTGCGGGCGGGGCTTTTACGTCCGCAGCCTGGCCCGGGACCTGGGGCGGGTGCTCGGCACGGGCGCCTACCTGACGGCACTGAGGCGGACGCGCGTCGGGCCGTTCGATGTGGCAGCCGCGATCGACCCGAATGACCTGACGGTGGACAGAATCCCCGAACTGCTCCGCCCCGTACCCCCGGAGCCATGCACAAAGCGGGCATAATGCGTTAAATTAACCGGTTGGTTGAAGTTATCCCCAGGTTTTTAACATTCAGCCCGGTTTCGGCCCGATTCGGCCGGCGGCGGGCGGGTTAAGTCGGACGGCTCATGAGCAAACCCCTGCGTATCGGCATGATCGGCATCGGCGGCCGGGGCTACCTCGCCCACGCCGCACACCGCCCCGAGGAAGGCGTCCGCGTCGTCGCCGGGGCAGACCCGAACACCGCCACCTTCGCCGACTTCCACGCCGGGTTCGGCCCCGACGCCTTCACCACGACCGACTACCGCGCCCTGCTCGCCCGGCCGGATGTGGACGCCGTCCTCATCGTCTCGCCGGACTTCTGCCATGAAGAGCACGCCGTAGCGGCACTCGAGGCGAAGAAGGCCGTCTACCTCGAGAAGCCGATGGCCATCACCATCGCCGGGTGCGACCACATCCTCGCCGCCGCCCGGGACCACGGCGCCAAGCTCTACCTCGGGCACAACATGCGCCACTTCGCCATGGTCCGCCGGATGAAGCAGCTCATCGACGCCGGGGAGATCGGCGAGGTGCGGGCCGGCTGGTGCCGCCACTTCGTCAGCTACGGCGGCGACGCGTACTTCAAGGACTGGCACGCGGAACGAAAGAACACCACCGGCCTGCTCCTGCAGAAGGGGGCGCATGACATCGACATCCTCCACTGGCTCTGCGGCGGCTACACCCGCCGCGTCACGGCCATGGGCGGCCTGTCCGTCTACAACCGCACCACCGACCGCCGGCCCGCCGACGACCCGGGCAACAAGAAGTGGGTGCCGGCCAACTGGCCCCCGCTCTCGCAGAAGCTGATGAGCCCCGCCATGGACGTCGAAGACCTGAGCATGATGCTCATGGAACTCTCCAACGGCGTGCAGTGCAGCTACCAGCAGTGCCACTTCACCCCGGACAGTTGCCGGAACTACACGATCATCGGCACCGGGGGCCGGCTGGAAAACTTCGGCGACAACCACGGCGTCGTCCGCCTCTGGAACCACCGGACCGACACGTACAAGGGCCAGGGCGACGAGGAATACCCCTTCGAACCCGGCCACGGCGGCCACGGCGGGGCCGACACGCT
>JBHJOM010000148.1:0-7544 GCA_050329715.1 Phycisphaerae bacterium | reverse complement strand
GCTCGTCTTGTGCGTGCCGTATTTCGCAAGGAGCGGCTTGCACGCGGCACGGCGGCGGTAGACGTCTCGCGGCGTTTTGCTCTTTCGCCACCGGTCGACGAGGACGGCGACGGTGACGTCTTCCTGCGCGATCGGAAGCTCGCCGCCGTTGGCTTCAAGCTGCCGGATGAACTTGTCGTACGCGTGGTGGGCTTCGGTCGTGCCGTGAGGGCCGAAGTAGAAGCGGCGTCCGTTGACGGTGGCGTAAGCCAGGTCGGAGCCGTTGGGGCGTTTCTGGCGGCAAAGCTGCGGCGCTTTCATGGCCTAACATCTCCTTGACGCTATACATGTATAGCGTTCTCGGGGGCGTTTGGCCGCGCCGCCGTCTTGGCGGGTGAACGCTAAAGTGCGTTCTCGGCTGGAGTTATGACAATCGGGATGACAGGATTCGAACCTGCGACCTCTTCGTCCCGAACGAAGCGCTCTACCAAGCTGAGCTACATCCCGGCGGGAAGTAGAGAGTCTAGCCGGGCTGCGGGGCGATTCAAGCGGTGGTGGGGGAAACCTGCTCGGGCTCGAAAACGGGGGCGGACGGGGGTAGGGTAGGCGTATGTTTGACGAGTCCGACCCGCCGCCGCCGGAGTTGCATGTTGATCCGGCACAGCGTGCCGCCGAGGCCTCCGCGGAGTTGCGGATGCACGCCCATCTGGCTGCGGCGTACGAGGGGCCGCGGAAGTTTGATGCCGCCCTGCTTCCCGATTTCGACGCCGACATGGCCCGGCTGGTTCAGCGCGACGTGGCCCGGCTCGAGAAGGCCAAGCTGCCCGACGTGGCGATCCTCCCGCATGCCGCACAGGACGACGCGGCCAAGTTGCTTGACTACGCCCGGCAGAACGCGTTGGCCCTGGGCGACTATCACATTCACCGTCGGCCCGGGGAGGTGATCATCGTCCGCTGGCTCGCCGGTGAGCAGGTGGCCACGTTCTACGAGCGCCTGCAGGCACACTTCGACGCCGGCCTGACCGCACTGCGGGACGAGCAGCGGTCGCTGCACGGCTGGAAGGGTGAGCCGGCGACGCTGGCCTACCTCGACGCGCTCGACGCGATCGACGACCGCATGGAGGAGCGTTTTCTTCGCGGCATCATCAAGGAGGCATCTGTGGCGGCCATGTCCACCGTCGCCGCGGACGAGATGAACATCCAGCACCTGTGCGAGTACCTCATGGGCGTGCCCTCGGCGGCGGTGGTCGGCAAGGCCTCCGCCGCGCCGGAGAACGCGACCGAGCAGGACCTTGCCTGGTACTTCAAGCTTTACAGCCTTCGTGGTGTCCGCGAGGGCGTGGAGCAGATGTGCCTCTTCACCTTCCTGCAAAAGAGCGACGACACCTTCGACTTCTAAGCCGCGTTGATGAAGTTCACACGCCTCCCGAACAACCCCGTCATCACCCCGGCCCTACTTCCAGGTGACCAGGGCGCGAACATCAACGGGCCCTCATTGATCGCCGCTCCCGACTGGCTCGCCGGTGCCCCGGGGCGGTACCTGCTCTACTTCGGCCATCACAACGGCCATTTCATTCGGCTGGCTTACGCCGACCGTGTGGAAGGCCCCTACACGCTTTACGAACCCGGCGCGCTTCAGCTCGGCCAGACCGTGTTTCCCAGCCACATCGCCTCGCCGGACGTTCATGTCGATCACGAACGCCGGGAAGTCCTCATGTACTATCACGGCTGCAGCCTTCCCAACGGCCAGCGGACGATGCTGGCCCGCTCCGCAGACGGCCTGCACTTTACCAGCGACCGCCGAGACCTCGGCGGGCCGTACATGCGCATCTTCGACTACCGGCAGCAGCGGTACGGCCTATGCATGCCCGGCATATTCAACCGGCAGCAACCCGACGGCGGCTTCGAGGAAGGGCCACAGGCCTACGCCGTGCCGGACGGGCTTGAAATGATGCGGCACACCGCCGTCCGCGTCGTCGGAGATGTGCTGGAAGTCCTCTACACCTGCCGCGGCGATTCGCCCGAGCGGGTCTACCTCTCGCAAGTCGACCTGACCGCGAACTGGCGTGACTGGCGTATCCCGCACGGCTCGGAGGTCCTTCGGCCAGATGCGACGTGGGAAGGTACCGACCTGCCGCTGAGCGTCAGCCTGGGCGGCCAGTCGAAAGGCCGCGAGAACGCACTGCGCGACCCGTGCCTTTTTTGCGACCGCACCGCCGACGGCGAGGAGGCATGGTATCTCCTCTACGCCGTCGCCGGAGAGAGTGGGATTGCGGTCGCGCGGGTCGAGGCGTGACGGGGCCCCGGCAGGCTTGCACTCTTACCCGTCAAAAGTCGCCTCAGGGTGCCATCGCGCGGGTCACCGCTGGTCGACTTCCTGGGCTTCGGTCGGTGTGTCGAGCCGCTCCTCCGACGGCGTCGGCTGCGGCCGCCATGCGTTGCTCAGAAACAGCACCGCCAACAGAAGTATGACGAACAGGAACGCCGCCGCGCCCGAGGCGATCATGC
Source organism: Phycisphaerae bacterium (assembly GCA_050329715.1). Lineage (GTDB taxonomy): Bacteria > Planctomycetota > Phycisphaerae > Tepidisphaerales > Tepidisphaeraceae > DAIOTR01. Next base: position 5,057 of record JBHJOM010000148.1, on the reverse strand, counting down.
CGAGGCCGAGGCAGCCGCCGGCCGCGACCGCACCTGCCCCCTTGGCTGATTCTTCCGTGTCGGCCTGCTGGGCTTCGGGGCGGGTGTCGTCCGGTTCGTTTACCTCGGGCATGCTGTTTTGACCTCATCACGGGTTAGAGCCAGGGCGGTTGGGTGTCTTTTTCATTTTCACACTACACACAGCGTCGGCCTGTCTATTGCAGATGCCCTGACCGGTGACAAACCCGATGCCACTTGGTCTCGGGCGAGACGCTTTGTTCCTCGCGGGCCTACCATCGCCCGGTCCACGCGAGATCATGTGGACGCCGGCACCCGCCGGTTTCGTACACGCCGGAGCTGTTCATGACCGCCGCAGACCTCGCCACGACACAACCTGAACCGCCGGAGGATGCCGCGTCACGCCCCACTGCCGACTACCCGGTGCGCAGCCGGCGGTTTCTGCTGGCGGAGTTCGGGCTGTTGTTCCTCGCCGGGCCGTTGTTGTTTTTCGTGCCGCTGGGCGTGGCATTACTGGCGGAGGCGGCCGGTTCGAACGCCCTTGCGGCCGAGGCGCGTTCATTACGCATTCCGCCGATCCCGCTGCTGGTGGCCGTCTGTGTCTACGCGCTGGTCGTGCTGCTTCGGGACCCGTCCTTCGACCGCAAGCGGCTTTGGCGCGGGCGGTGCATTCGTCACGCCTGGCCCGGGCTGCTGCTGCTGCTGGTTCCGCTGGCCATGGGCGTTCTGCTCATGGAGGCGCGGTTCGGGTCGGCCGGCCTGCCATACATGCCGACCTCGCCGGGGTCACGCGCGCTGGTGCTGGGCGCATCTGCGTTGGTGGTGGTAACGGCGGCGGTCTACACGGCAGTTCGGTTGTTTCGCGAGCCGCGGCGGGAGTTGCTGCTGCTCCGCTGGCCGGGCGTGGTGCTGCTGTTCGTGCCGGGGGCGGTCGCCCTGCTGGCAGGCGTGTGGCTGCTGGAGCCGGCGCGGCTGTTCTATCTGCCAATGGAGCGGCCGGTGGTGTGGCTCGTGGTGATGACGGCCTACCCGCTCGTCTCCGTCTGGCCGCAGGAACTGCTCTACCGCACGTTCTTCTTCCACCGGTATGAAACCGTTTTAGGCGGCCGCTGGCCGACGCTGCTGCTCTCGGCGGCGACGTTCGGCTGGATGCACGTGCTGTTTTTGAACTGGGTCGCGGTGGTACTGACCCTGATCGGCGGGCTGATCTTCGCCTGGCGGTACGACCATACGCGCAGCACCCTGGCCGTAAGCGTGGAGCACGCGCTGTACGGCCAGTGGATCTTCACCATCGGGCTCGGTTGGTACTTCTTCAGCGGTGCAAGGCAAATCGGCGAGTTGGCGGCAGGCGGGTAAATCGAGAGTTGTGCGGAGCGATCAGGTATTGGCGATTAAAGCGGATTGACTCGATCTCCAGCGTGGCATGCTGAGCGAGCACAGCGAGTCGAACGACCTCCCGAGACGACAAAGCCCGTTTGCGTTCCCTGGACTCGGAATCAGTGCCGCGGCGATACGCTTGTCACCAGAGAACGCGCTTGTTCTTGTTCAAACGTGGAGGTCGTTCGACTCGATGCGCTCGCTGTTCTGAACACCTCCGACTTGTCACCGCCGGCGTGCCCCTTCTTCACCCCTTCACCCCTTCACCCCTTCGGGGCGAGGAAAGAGGCGTCTGGCCGGGACGACCAACGTTGATTTGCCCGACGTTTTGGCGTCTCGTCGTTTCCGTCGATGCCCGCTGTCTGACACACGCTTCTCCGCCGGCCGCCTGTTCATCCCAGCGGGTGTGCCCAAGGCAAGTGACAACTCACGATGACAAGCTGGAAGCTGATTCGAACCGCTTGAGACATCGGCCGCTTGGCCCAAGTCATCACTCATTGCTCATTACTCTTTGTTAATTGCTCATTACTCATTACTCATTGCCCATTGCGTACTACCCAACCACCCCTCACGGCGTTTCTTCGATTGATTTGCCAAGGCTCTCGAGTGAGCCGGTGCCGACGGCCGGGGCGTCGAGTTTGCCGCGGACGCGGATGCGCAGCAGTTCGTCCTTGGCCCCTTCGATGACCTCGCCGATGATCGGCAGGTTCGGCAGGCCGGTGTTTTCGGTCGTGAAGGTCAGGCCCACGTCGCGGGCGGTCAGGTCGATGCTGCCCGAGCCGTTGAGCCGCATGTTCGCCGCCTGCAGGGAGATGCTCTCGAGGTTCACCCGCGGGCCGTCCACGCTGTAGGCGGCCTTCACCTCGCGGAACGGCTCGCGCACCGGCAGCGAAAGGTTGGCGACCTGCATCAGCCCAAGCAGCAGCGGCACGCGGTAGAGTTTCTGGCCTTCCACAAGCACGTCGCCGCGGCCTCGACGGGTGCGCGGGTCGTCCCAGCTGCCGGTGAGGTTCAGGCTCGCGGAGATTCGGCCGTCCACTTCCTGCTTGTCCGCCTGGGCCACGGCCGCGGCGTCGGCGTCGCGGATGGCCAGCGTCAACTGGTACGTGTTGGCCGGCTCTCCTTCCTGCGGCGTGGAGAAGCCCGTGACCAGCCGCCCGCCGATCTCACCGCCGGCGACCTGGCCGCGGATGTCTTCCAGCACCAGGCTGTCGGCAGCTTCGTCGGCGGCGAGCTTGAAGCTGAGGTTGCGGCCCTCCCGCCCGCCGACCGAGAGGGACTCCACCGCCGCCTCCCCGGACACAGAACCCAGCCCCAATGTCGTGCCGGCACCGGTGAGCTTGAGCCAACCCTTCACGTCACTCAGGCCGACGCCGGCGTCCAGCGAGAGGGTGTCGGCCCAGACCACGGCGTCGAAGTTCACGTCGTACTCGGGCTCGGGCTCGGCGGCGAGGTCGTCGGTGACGGCCGGGGCCGGCCGCGGCGTGAGCGTCAGCCTGTCGAAACGAATGCCCGCCCGCCCCGCCACCGACATCGACTCCAGCAGCCGACGCGCCCCCTCCGGCACGGCCGCCTTCAGCGCCGCGTCCACCGGCGCATCGTTCAACGCCAGCTGCAGCGACCAGGCCATTTGGCCTTCTTCGGCGGGCTGCTCCGTGGCGCCGACGCCGGAGAGGCTCAGCGTCGCCGCGTCGCGTCGGGCGGTCAGGTCGTGCAGTTCGATGCGGCTCGGGGTGACGAGCACCTTGCCGCGCACGTCGCTCAGCGGGTAAGGCACCGGTTTGAATGTTGCGGCCATGCCCTGGGGCGTGAGTTCCAGCCGGAAGTCGGCCGGGGGGAGCGGCGGCGTGTTCGGTGACTGAAGCGAGGGTGGTTCCGTTCTCCCGGCGAGTTGTGCCGCCGGGCCGTCGAAGGCGAAGCGGGCGTCGAAGGGGCCTTCGGGCCGGAGCATGTCGAACGCCTCGACGCCGGCCGGGGGCAGGAGGGTACGCAGCGCGGCCTCTGCCTGCATCTGCGTGCCTTGCACTGCAAGCTGCATGCGCGGGTACGGGCCGGACCAGTCCAGCAGGCCGCCGCCTTCGACCCGGCCGGCACCACGCCGAGCCGTCGCCGAGAGGATGCGCAGTTGCCCGCCGACGAGTTCGATGCTCGCCCGCACGTTGTGCAGGGTGTACCGACCTTCGCCGGCGAAGAGTTCGCCCTGGGAGAGTTCGAGTTTCAGGTTCAGGTCGGTGCCGGCGAAGCCCTCACCGACGACGCGCACGTCGCCGGTCGCGGCAAGGCGGCCGCGCAGGCCCAGGGCCGCCACCTCCGGACGGATTCCCTCGGGCAGTGCGGCCAGCAGGTCCTCATCGACCGGTACATTGCTCGCGACGACGTCGAGCCGGGTCTCCACGCTCGGCCGGCCGTCGGGGCGGCGCCAGTCCACCCGGCCGTCGACACGCACTTCGCCGCCGGCGTTGAGCATGGTCATGTCTTCGATGAGCACATGCCCCGACCGCACTTTGACTCGGCCGGTGCCGTTGCGGATGGGGTATGCGAACGCCTCGGCGCGGCCGCGGAGGTTGCGGAGGGTGATGTCGGTGTCGTAGCTCCAGCCGGTGTCCGGGCCGCGGGGGCGGAGGATGTTGATGTCAAAGTCCCCGGCGAATGTGGGGTAAGGCTGCTGCGGCTCGGCGAAATCGGCGACGATGCGGCGGACATTCGTCGGCAGCGCGTCGAGAAGCCGGGGCGTGCCGGTGACGTTTCGGCCGGAGACGTTCAGGTCGAAGCCTGCGCCGTCGGCGAGCGGCGAGATGCGGCCGTCGAGTGTGATGCGGGACGTTTCGTTCGGCGTGCCGGCCGGGCCGTGGCCGGTGAGCTGTTCGAGGCGCACGAAGCCGTCGCCGGTGGCAGCGTCGTGGCCGAGGACGACCGCGCCGCGTATGCCGTGCACGCGGTACGGCACGCGGTCGAAGGTGGCGCTGGCGTCGATGACGTCGAGGCGGCCGGTGAGGCGGATCGGGTCGTCCGAGCCGTCGCGCGTCAACTGCAGGCCGAGCCGGCCACGGCCCGCCGGACGAAAGCGGTGAAACGCCTCACGCACGGCCGGCGGCAGGCTTGCGACGAGGCCGTCGTCCGTACCGACTCGCAAAGGCCCGACGCTGCGGACCAGCAGGTTGCTTTCGGCCCCGAAGCGGTAGCCGTTGAGCGTGCCGGAGATGCCCACGCGGCTTTGCGCAACGTCCCCGGCGAGTTCGCGGATGACGAGCTTGTCCTCACTGCACAGCAGCCGGCCCGCCACGTTGGTGAGTGCGATCGGCCGGAGCGTTGTGGCGTCCGCGAAGGTGCCCGTCAGCTCGTCCGACGTCGGCAGTGATGCGGCCAGTGCCCCGGCCACCCGTCGGGCGGAGGTGAGCCGTTGCCGCTCGGCGTTACGCAGTAACCGCTCGGGCAGGAGGCTCATCTGCACGCCGGCGAGCGTGATCTCGGCGCTCCAGTCGCGCGGGCCGGCGAACGCAAGGCCGGTAACGTCGACGCGGCCGATCAGCTCGTGGTCGGCGAAGAAGGCGTTGACCTTCTCCGGCAGCAACCGGCTGACTTCAGACTCCAGGCGGTAGTTTTCCAGCGTCGCTTCGAGCAGGAAGTCCTCGAGGCGCAGGCGCCCGGCGATGACGGGGCCGTCCGCGGCGGTGCGCGCGGCG
>JBHJOM010000147.1:0-3166 GCA_050329715.1 Phycisphaerae bacterium | reverse complement strand
GCGGCGGCGGACTGGACGGCCAGGTCGATGATGTGAATCGGCCGGCGTGCCCACTCGGGCGTGATGACCAGCGGCTCGCCCGACTTGAGGTGGGCGGCGACGTTGTCGTAGAAGCTTTGGCCCTTGCTCTCGGGGTTTTTCCCGCGGCGGGTGGTGCGAACGCCGTCCTTGTGCTGGTGGATCGTCCACTCGCCGATGTCGAAGACGTAGGTGCCGTTCGTGCCCGTGACCTCGAGCAGGCCTTCCTTTGACTTTGAGTCTAGGTGGGTGATCGAGAGGGTGATCCACTTGCCGTTGTCGAACCGGGCCAGCGCGTAGGCTTCGTCCTCGTTGGGGTCTGCTTTCCAGCCCTCGTTCTTCTTGGCCAACTCGGCCCAGTGGCCTGTCTTGGCGACGCCGGTCACCTCGGTGAGGTTGCCGTCCATGAGCTGCAGGCTGTACTCGAGCAGGTGGACGCCCCAGTCGTAGAGAATGCCGCCCGAGACGCTCTTGCTGCTCCGCCACCAGTTGCGGGGCATGCTGTACCCGCCCATGTGGCACTCGATGCGGAACACCTCGCCGATGACCTTCTTCTGCTTGATCTGCTTGACGGCCTCGAGGATACAGCCGTCCCAGTGGCGGTTGTGGTAGGTGCTGAGCGTCCGGCCGGTCTTCCTGGCCGCGGAGATCATGTCGTCGCACTCTTTGGTCGTGATGGCGAACGGCTTTTCCGTGACGACGTGCCGGCCGGCCTTGAGGCACTGTATCGCCTGCGGGGCGTGCAGGTTGTGCGGCGTGATGATCGTCACCAGTTCGACGTCGCTCTTCTTGAGCATCTCACCGACGTCGCCGTACTGCTGGATGCCGGGGAAATCCTTCTCGGCCTCGGTGAGCCGGGTCGGGTCGATCTCACAGACCGCCGTCGGCACCATGCCGGCCGCCTGCATCTCCTGCAGGTGCTTACGCCCCATGTTGAAAGCGCCGCCGTAACCGATGACCCCGACCTTCACACCGCCGTTTGATTCCTTTGCCATGGACGGTGACAGTACCGGCTATTGCGGCAAGGTCAACGGCGACAACCCGTACGCGACAAGCCTTTGCCCGCCTCAAGCCTTTGCCCGCCTCACACCGCACGCCCCCACGCTTCGAACCGCCTGACCGCCTCGCTCGTCACGCTCCGCGGCGTGTCGGCGATCACCTCGCGGATCGTCGCCGCGTCGATTTCGCCCGGCTCACCACTGGCAACCGCCTTCATGAACGGCACCACCGCCGAACGCCCGCAGATGTACTTGATGTCCGCACCGCTGTAGCCGTTCAACAACTCCGCCAGCGCGTCCAGGTCCACGTCGTCGGCCAGCGGGCGCTTCGACAGGTTGATCTCCAGCAGCTTCCGCCGGGCGGCCACGTCCGGCAGGGGGATGTACACCTTCTCGTCGAACCGGCCCGGGCGGAGGATAGCCGAGTCCAGTTGCCACGGCACGTTCGTCGCCCCCATGAACAGCACCGGGTGCCCGACCTTTTTCCCGAAGCCCTCCATGCCCTGCAGGATCTGCGGGACGACCCGCTGCATCACGCTGGAGCCGCCGGAGTCGGACCGGTCCGGTGCGAGGGCCTCGATCTCGTCGATGAAGATGACGGCCTGCTTCTCGGCCGCCGCGGCGTCGAAGAGGCGCTTGACGTTCTGCTCCGCCTCGCCGACCCACTTGGAAAGAATCTGTGCCGGGGAGACGACGAAAAACGTCGCATCCAGTTCGCCGGCGGTCGCCTTGGCGAGCATGGTCTTGCCGGTGCCCGGCGGGCCGTACATCAGCACGCCGCCGCCGGGCTTGATGCCGAACCGCTCGGCCATCTCCGGGTGCTGGAAGGGGTAGAGCATCTTCAGGCGGATGTCCTCCTTCACGTCATCGAGCCCGGCGACGTCTGCGAAGGTGATGCCCGGCTTCTCCTTGATGACGAAGTCGTCCGCGGATGACTCGTCGTCTTCGCTCTCGGCGCGCTGGGGGCCGTCGGCGTTGCCCCGGCCGGGGCGTTTCACGCCGCCGGGTTTGCGGCCCTCGGCCTCGGCCTGCTCGCAGTCCTTGGCAAGCTCCACCAGCCGCCGGCTGATGTCCAGCCGGGCTTTGCGCAGGTCGTCGGTGCGGGCCTGCTTCGAGAGGTTGAGCATGGTGCGGGCGGCTTCTTCGAGGTAGGTCCGCGCGGCGGACCACTGACCGGCCCGGCGGGCGTCCAGGCCCCGCTGGCGGTACCGCTCGAAGGCGTCAAGCGTCGTGCCGGGCATGCCGGTGGCCCTCCGGGTCGCGCGGATCCGAATGACGCGGATCGACGCCGTCGGCCCCGACCGTCCGGCCGGCGAGGTGGCCCATCAAAAGCATGTACCCCGTCATGAAAACCACCACCACCAGCGCCACCGGCCAGCTGTTGGTGAACTGGTAGAAGACCCACACGAGCAACGCACACACCCCGGCGTAGAAAAGCACGTAGCTGGCGAGACCGCGGAGCCGCCGCGTGCGGTCGGTGTCGATGGCCAACTCGATCGGCTCGTCGCCCCCGCCCATTCGGTTGCCCATCCGGCCGCCCATCTTGCCGCCGCGGTAGGCCATCGGCGGCAGGTCCGTGCCGGGGACGTTCGGGGGGAGGCGTCGCTCGGGTGGGTCGGTGGGTCGGGTCACGACCGTATTGTTGAGCCGGGCGGGCCGGTTTGCCAGTCCGAAGCGCTCGAACCGCCGACGGGGCGGGGTAGGCAGCAGGGAGCAGGCAGCAGGGAGCAGGGGAATGACCAATACGCAAGGAACCAATGACCAAAGGGGACTGCAGTTGGTCATTGGTTCCCTGAACATTGGTCATTCCGCCGCAGGCGGCGTTGGTCATTGGTTCCCTGAACCTTGGTCATTCCGCCGAAGGCGGCCCTGGTTCCATAATTCCGCGGCCTGCATCGCTGCCGAAGCCGCTGTGCGTCGACCCGGCCGCCGGACGGGCGAAAGGGGCGGGCCCCATAACCCCTGTATTTTGGAGCATCCGAGCGCTCGAACGGCGCATCCGAGCGCTCGAACGGCGCATCCGGGCGCTCGGACGGAGCAGCCGAGTGCTCGGCGGGAGCAGCCGGGCGCTCGGACGGAGCAGCCGAGCGCTCGGACGGCGCATCCGAGCGCTCGAACGGCGCATCCGAGCGCTCGAACGGCGCATCCGG
>JBHJOM010000146.1:0-39374 GCA_050329715.1 Phycisphaerae bacterium | reverse complement strand
CTCGCGGCGATGAACGACGAAGAGGCCGAGGAGTAGACCTGCAACAAACGTGGCATCGGCCCCCGGCTGATGATCCGCCTGTCGCGGGCGTTTCGCCCCTTCGGGGCTGACCTACTGCGTCGGACAGCCCAGCGGCCGGTTGCGTGTCACCGTCCCTCCCGTGTCCCTCCGGCGCGGCGGGCTACTCGTGCCCCAGCAGCCTGGGGTGGAAGAGCTTTTCGGCGTTCTGGCTGTTGCGCTTGAAGACGACCAGGCCGCTCAGGGCGGAGCCGTCGCTGTAGGCGACGGACCGCTCGCCGTTGCGGTGCGGGGTGGAGGCTTTGTAGTTCGGCTCGCGGAAGTGGGGGTTGGCGTAGGGCACCGTGGTGGCGAACTGGTTGTCCGTCGGCGTGACGGTTTCGACGAAGACGGGGACGGGCTCCTTCCGGCGGGCGCCGTACTTTTCCTCGTGGGGCATCTGGTGGACGCGCACCGAGAGGTTGCGGTGGTTCACGCCGTTCGCGGTCTTGTCGTACCAGCCGAAGAACCGCAGGCCCTTGTAGGTGGTGGCGTATTTGGAGCCGAAGGCGAGGCTGCCGCCGGCGGTCTGGCCGGTGGTGAGGGTGATCTGGTCGGCCGGGCAGATGAAGACGTCGTCGCGGAGGTCGTTGCTCGACTCACTGCCGGGGATGAAGTTGCCGTCGATGAGCCGCTGCACCCAGCCGTAGCCGTTGATGTGGGCCGTGGTGCTGTTCAGCGCATGGCCCGGCGGCAGGTAGCCGTCGAAGTCGTTGGCGTACATGTGGACGCCGGTGATGATCTGGCGGGTGTTGGAGAGGCACTTGACCGTCTGAGCGGCGTGGCGGGCGTTGGTGAGGCTCGGCAGGAGGATGCTGATCAGCAGCGCGATGATGCCGATGACGACGAGCAACTCGACCAGCGTGAACCCGCCGCCGGCGTACGCCTGTACGGTGCGACGATGAGAAACGCCGGCAGCCGACGTCGATGCTGCTGCTGTGATGGGATGCCTGGACATGGGACCTCCTGGCGGTCGCGTAGGTGAAGTGAAAGCGAACGACCCTCTTGGACACTTAGATCGAGATCGACGCCGCCGACGGCGACCGGCTGGCGCAGGGGCTTCGCCGGCTGATTCGCTCCGGCCGAGCTTTCGCCCGCAGCTGGAGCGGCTCATGCAGACGCCCCGCGAGCGCGTCGTCGTCTTCGGTGCAGGCTGCAACGACCACGACAAACGGGACGCGTGGTATCCCGCCTGGCTTTCGCGGTGCGACCTCGTCGGCGTCCGGGACTGGGGGCAGCCGTTCGACTGGGTGCCGTGCGTCAGCTGCCTGTCGCCGGCGTTTGACGATCCGGGCGAGCCGGAACACGACGTCGTCGTCTATCGCCACAAGGACCCCAAGTCGGACCGAATCCCGCGGGACCTCGGCTGGCCCTCGCTCACGAATCGTGCAGGGTTTAACGAGGTGATCCGGTTCCTGAAGAGCGGGCGCACCGTCGTCACGAGCAGTTACCACGGCGTGTCCTGGGCGACTCTGTTGGGGCGGAAGGTGGTTGTTTGCTCGCCCTTTTCCAGCAGATTCATCACTTCAGGCATCAGCCTGTACAGTGCGGACCAACTACGCTATCTGCTGGCATTGGGCAATCGGTTTCGTATCCGCAATCGCTGCAAGAATGCCGGAGATCGGTCCTCCAGTTTTCCGAGCGAACCAAGCAGGCATTGAGAATTCACTCAACCGGCTGAAGTCGACGCTGGACATCTGCCTTCGCAGGTATCGCGTTGCTCTGGAATCGCCCTGCACCCCGGTCCAGAAACATGAATATGTGGAGTGTTCCGTCACTGGGATCATGCGTTATTGCGTAGCTATGACCGTGAGAGTTCCAGTCGAACAGGAAAGCCCGGTCTGCGTATCCCCATTTTGTACTACCATCACCGTTTAGGTGTGCTCCACGGATCGCCGGGTTACCCTCAGCGTCGAAGGTCAGTGTGAAGACCGTCCCATCCTCTGCACGGTAACGTCCGGTCATGGTTCGCCAACGGGATATCAAGGGCACCATCGCCGCCTGCCTCTTTGTCGCCTCCACGTCCCGCTTCGCCTCCGCGATCGCCGTGTTCAGCGCCGCCACCCGGTCTGTGTTCTGCTGTCGCATCGCCAGCTTCATCGCCCCCTCCAGGTCGGACACGTACTGCTCCTTGAGCCGCACCTGCGCCTGGAGGTAGGCCTTTTCGGCCTCGACCAGGCCGTCACGCAGCTTCTGGTCCGCCTTTCGTGCCTCGGGCCCGGCGTCCGGAACGGGTGCCTGACGGACGGCTGTCGCCCCACTCGCGTTGGGTGCCAACGGTCCCGTAACGACGCTCAGCGTCAGAAGGGCGGCGACGAGCACACAGAAGAGTCGCTTGAGCCTATCGACCGGCAGTAAAGAGTCTTGTTCCATAGCAGAAATTTACGCCCGTCCGGCCCGATCACAATCACCTACATGGAATTTTCTACCCTCTCACGGAAACTCGGCCTGGCGATCCGACGTCCCGCCGCGGCCGCCTCCGCCGCCCGCGCTGCCGTCTCGCTTCCCGTGGTCGACGACGCAACCCACCAAGCCCGCCAGGCTATATGTCGTTCCTGCCCGCACAGCCGCGACCTGGCGACCGGCCGAGAGTGTGGCCTGTGCAGCTGCGGCGTCGACGACCGGTCAGGGAGACTGGACCTGACCCGCTACGTCGAGGACGAGGACATCGGCTGCAAACACCCGGACCGCGCCGCCGGCGCAGGTTGGAACCTGTCGACGCGGTGATGACGGCGACCGACCGCCACGCGCTGGAGATGGCCGAGGCCGTCCGCCGGCTGGGCCTTACGCCGGGGCGGGAGATTGACATCGTCGGTTACGACAACAGCTACCCGTTCCTGCGTCGCAAGTACCCCGCGTGCCCGCCGCCGGCGGCGACGATGGACAAGAACAACGGGCAGATCGGCCGGGCCCTGTGCCAGTTGCTTCTGGACCGGCTCGAAGGGCGCCTGCCGCCGGAGCCGCAGCTTCGCCGCATCGACCCGACGCTGGTCGTGCCGGGCGAGGCGTTTACTGAAGGGGCGTTGCACGACGAGGAGATGCCTTAGGCGGCGTGACGTTCAACCTGCGGGCGTGGCGGGCCATTGATCGGCCATTGATCGGCCTTGATGGGCCGCGGCCTTCTTCGGTCCGGCCGGCTGCCGTCGGCTTCGTGCCGCGCAGTCGGCCGCGACAACCTGTGTTCTTCCGGAAAGGAAACGTGATGCGAGCCGTTGCCAGCCTGATGCTCTCCTGTTTCGCCGCCTCCGCGGCGTTGCTGCCCGCCACAGCCCGCGCCGAGCCGTTACAGCCCGACGCTGCGCAGCCCGGCCCGACACAAGCCGCGTGGACGGAGGACTTCGTCGAGTCCCTCGCCTTCGTCGTCAAGCTGCACTACCGCGGCGAGGAGTTCGTCAACGTCGTCGAGCCGATCCTGCTCGAGTCCGGCGTGCGTTACGTTCGCGACGGCGGCATCCGCCCGCACGTCACCGAGAACGCGGCGCGGCTCTACCGCGACCACGGCATCCGGTTCACCGTCGTCGCCGACCCGCGCGACAAGGTCATGCCGGACAACGTCGTCGAGCAGCTCATCCTGCCGTACGGCGGCGCGATCCTCGCCGTGGAAGGGCCCAACGAGTGGGACAACCGCAAGGACAAGCCGCTGTTCGACGGGCTGGTCTGGCCGGAGCACATGCAGACTTACCAGTCACAGCTTTATGAGGCGATCAAAGGTCATGAAGACCCGATGGTCCGGCGGGTGCAGGTGCTTTCGCCTTCACTGGCACACCCGCACGCCAACGCCAAGGACCTGGGCGACATGAGCGACGTGATCGACTTTGTAAACCTGCACCCGTACCAGGGGGGACGGGTGCCGCTGGACCAGTGGGAAAGCAAGTGGCTGCGCGGCGCACGGTTCACCAGCAGCAGCAGGCCGATCGTGATCACGGAGACGGGGTACCACTACCGGCCGGACAAGATTACCGGGCAGCCGGCCATCAGTGAGGCGGCCGGGGCGCGTTACGTGCCGCGGCTGTTCCTGGACATGTACCGCATGGGCATCCACCGGACGCACTACTACAACCTCTCGGCGAACCCGTGGGGTGAGATCCGCGAGGACGGCACGCCGCGGCCGAGTGTCATCGCGGTGGGCAACCTCGTCCGCCTGCTGGAAGACCCGCCGACCGACGGCCGTCGGCCTTACGAAGTGCACGAGAACGACCCGTTCCGGCCCGACAAGCTCGAGTACACCCTCACCGGCGGCGACGACTCGCTGCGGCGACTGCTCTTCCAGAAGCGCGACGGCCGATTCTACCTCGTGCTGTGGCAGGACGCGGTCAGCTATGACGTTCAGACGGGCAAGGACGTGACGGTCGAGCCGCAGCAGGTGCAACTCACCCTCCCGGCCGCGGCCGACGTGGCGAGCTACCTGCCGAGCGAAAGCCGCGAAGCCCAGCAGCACGCCGCAGGCGTGCGGAAGCTGACCGTCGCAGTGCCGGACCACCCGCTGGTGCTCGAGGTGACGCCGGCGGAGTAACGCCGGCGGAGGTTGCGGCCGCAAGCTTGTAGGCCGGCCGGAGAGAGGTTAAACGAGCGGCCGGTTTAAGCTGAAACTGGTGCTTAACCACGTGAATCATGCTGCTGGATGATCCCAAGACCTTCGATGCGTATATGAAGCGGTCGGTATGGGGGCCATGGGTTGCCGTGGCACTCGTCTTTGCCGTGATGGTACTGCTGTTTGTCGTCGCCGTCGTTTTCGAACGCGATCCGACTGATCGGTTTGCCCCGATCGGTGAGACAGGCAAATGGACATTCGCTATCGCAACGGGGTTGGTCATAGTCGTGGCACTATGCATAGCCCCGTTCTGGTCCCGGAACATGCGCGTTCTGACTCAGCGCGGGCGGCGTACCCAGGGACGGGTTGCTTCCTATGCACCTTTACCCAAAGGAGGTGCACGCCTCGTCACAATTGAGTTTCAGGCCGGTGGCGAGCTGGTGCAGGTCAATCGTGACGTGCCGAAAGATGATGTTGACGAACTTCTCCGCACGGTCGTGACCCTCGTCTATGACCCGCAGAAGCCGAGCCGAGTGATTCTCCTGCCGCCAGACATCGCCCGCTTACCCCTCGCCTGACAGGCGGCCCGGACATCCGACCCGCAGTCCAGTGCGGCGGCCGGCCGAGGTGCTCGCAGCCACCTTCACCCTTGCCCGATTGAACACGGCGACGGTAACGACGCCGACACAGCCGAAGGCCATGCGGCAGCTTCCGTGGTGTTCATAGATCGATGGCCGCATTGGGGCCCGAGTCGGCGTGAATCTTCCGCGTGACGCACGTGCGGAATCTCCCGTGGATCCTGCGGAACGGGCTGCATTGCGGGTCGGGGTCGGACGTTCTCCCGAATGGGGTTTATTGTCGGCGTCGGATAGTTCGCACGGGTCGTGCGCGCCCAACGCTGTAGCCCGGCCGCTTATGCGTTAAGCTTGTAGGTGCATGACTAAGCCTGTGCGTATCCAGCTTGTGAGCTTGACGGGCCTTTTCCTACTGCCGCTTGCCGACTCGGCCGCAGGCGGTGTGTATGTGGGTCATGTGCCGCATGCCACCTACAGGGGCGAGTCGCGCGGCGAGCGACTTGGCATTGCGATCAGTAACGCAGGTGACGTTAACGGCGACGGCGTGAACGACTTGCTCGTGGGGGCTATCGGCAAAATGGCTGGAGGAGAGGTCGGCGGCAGCGCACGGGTCATCTCGGGCGTCGACGGGAAGCTGCTGCATACCTTCGTTTCGCCACTTGACGGGGCGTTCGGGCAGTCAGTCGCTGGTGCCGGCGACGTGAACGCGGACGGCTTCGCCGACCTGATCGTCGGTGCACCCTCGGGCGACGAGGCGGGCAACCTTTCAGGTATGGTCCGTGTCTACTCCGGACACGACGGTCGCGTCCTGTACACGTTTACTGGAGACAAGGCCGATGAACGATTCGGCGCAGCCATCGCCGGAGTCGGAGACGTGAACGCGGACGGCTTCGCCGACCTGATCGTCGGTGCACCCGGCATCGACGGCGGGTACGCACGCGTTTTCTCAGGTCGTGACGGTGAAATCTTGTTCACCGTCCGGCAGGAGAATAAGTTCGACTGGTTCGGATGTTCCGTCGCTGGCATTGGCGATGTCGACGAGGACGGCCGACCTGACTTCGCCGTCGGCGCAGAAGGCCATGATGCGAATGGCGAGGACTCCGGCAGTCTGAGCGTCTACTCGGGCCGGACCGGGGCCCGGCTGTACATCGTTCATGGAACGCGCTTTAGCCCATTCGCGAACGCGGTGGCCGCCGCCGGCGACGTGAATGGCGATGGCATACCCGACCTGATCGTCGGCGCCGATGGCGACGGCTTGCTCGGAGAGGCGCACGTGCTGTCCGGCCGCGACGGCAAGCGGATCCACAGCTTCGAAGGACTGCGCAGGGGCGACGGGTTTGGCCATTCCGTCAGTGGCGCGGGCGACGTAGACGGTGACGGCTTCGCCAATCTGATCGTCGGGGCGTGGTCCGACAACGCGAACGGGCCGTTGAGCGGTAGTGTCTACGTGTTTTCCGGCCGGGACGGCCGCGTCATCTGCAAGCTCGTCGGGGATGGTGCGGGCAACCGTTTCGGCTATAGCGTCGCCGGCGTAGGTGACATCAATAGCGACGGGCTTGCCGACTTCGTCGTCGGCGCACACGGCGGGGGTACCGACCGCCAGGGGTATACACTGCTGTTCGTGAGTCGGGTCGAGCCCGATGTTGGCGGCGTGGAGGATGAGTAGCCGTCGCGACGTTGTCGTGGCCGATGGCGGACGGCCTGCGATTAGCAGTTAATAAGATTTTTGTCATAAATGGCTCCTAGTACGTGCGGCGTAACGGCTTACCGCTGACTCCGGATGTGGCGGTACCCTCGACGCGGACGGTGCCGAGACGGCCAAGGACCTGTCGGCAGCAGGAAGCTGACTTCGCCGAGCCGGCGGCGGGCGGTTTTGAGGGGTCGGTGGACATCGGGACGGTTTTTTTGGACATGCGGTGACGTTCCGCGCGCATTCGCTGGACATGGGCGGCACTGGCGCTGGACACAGGTGGGGTTCTGTTGGACAGGTGGTGACATTGAATGGACGTCTGCGCGGGCGAGACCCTCTGACCCTCGACCCCTCGGTGCCTCGATCTCTAGATCCCTTCCGCGCGAGCCTCGGCACCTTCCCCGGCTCGCCGCCTTCCGCGTAGACTGCCTTGCGTGATGGAAATTCTGGACCGC
Organism: Phycisphaerae bacterium; assembly: GCA_050329715.1. Lineage (GTDB taxonomy): Bacteria > Planctomycetota > Phycisphaerae > Tepidisphaerales > Tepidisphaeraceae > DAIOTR01. The sequence continues at coordinate 32,066 of JBHJOM010000146.1, read as the reverse complement.
CACCGGCCGCGCTACCACTTCTCGCCCGACAACTGGATGAACGACTTGAAGCCGTTCTTCCACAACGGGAAGTACCACGCGTTCTTCCAGTACAACCCGACGGGGGCGTTCTGGGGGAACATTCACTGGGGGCATGCGGTCAGTGAGGACCTGATCCACTGGGAGGAGTTGCCCATCGCGCTGGCGCCCGACCAGTGGTACGACAGCTACGGGGCCTGGACCGGTTGCGTTTGCTACTTTCAGGATAAATACTGGATTCTCTACACCGCCAGCCGCATGGGGGAGGACGGGAAGTTCATCCAGACGCAGGCGGTCGCCACGTGCACCGATTCCGACCTGATTCATTGGGAAAAACACCCGGATAACCCGATCATCGTCGACCCGCCGCCGGGCTTCGGCGAGTGCTGGCGCGACCCGCAGGCCTGGTGGGACGAGGGGTGCTGGTGGATCCTGGTGGGCGGCGAACAGCAGGACGGCATCGGCGGTGCGGCGCTGCTTTACCGCTCGGATGACCTTCTAAATTGGGAATTCGAGCACACCCTGCTCCGCGGCCAGACGGCCGAGACCGGCTACGACTTTGAGTGCCCCGACTTCTTCCCATTAGGCGACAAATGGTGCTTTCTTAGCAGTCGCCACCGAACGTGGTGGCAGATCGGCGACTACCTCGACCGGCACTTCATCCCCCGCACGATCGGCAGCTGCGACGGCGACACCGTCTACGCCGCCAAGACCCTCGTGGACGACCGTGGCCGGCGGATTCTCTTCGGCTGGGTTAAGGAAAACCGCCCGGAAGAAGAACAAAAGACCGCCGGCTGGAGCGGCCTGCTCGGCCTGCCGCGGCTGCTCTCGTTGCTGCCCAACGGCAAGCTCGGCCAACGCCCGATCGAGGAACTCAAACGCCTCCGCCAGGACTACCACTTCTTCGAGCCGCGCGAAGTCACCGACGGCACCAACGTCCTGCCGGACTTCGCCAGCACCTGCTGCGAACTGATCGTCCGCTTCGAGCCGAGCGAGGCCGAGGTCTACGGCATCAGCGTGTTGTGCAAGCCCGACGGCAACCGCGGCGTGGCCATCACGTACAACCCCAAGACGCAAATGCTGATGGACGAGCCGCTGGCGTTGGCACCCGACGAGCCGCTGACGCTGCGGGTGTACATCGACGGGTCGGTGATCGAGGTGTTCGCCAACAACCGCGCCTGCCGCACGATCCGCGCGTACCCGCCGGACGAGGACCAGCAGCACGTCTCCATCATCGCCGAGGGCGGGCAGGCCTGGGCGAGTGTGGACGCGTGGGAACTGGGCGACTGACGGCACCGCGGCGCGGTGCTTCACCCGCCGTGAAAGGGGCCGGATGCCGTTCGAAAATCGGCGGCACTTCCTACAGCCATACCGGCGCGCATGCTGGTAGATTGCCGGCATGCCCAAGCGAGACCAGCAGGAACTGGAGCGGCTCATCCGGGCCCACCACCCGGCCGTGCTCATCGTCACGCACGAGGAGGAGCACGCGCTGAACGTCTGCCGGAACACCGCCATCGAGACCGGGCAGGACGTCTACCTCTGGACGGCGAGCCTCGGCCTGCGCGACGGCCTCGTCGCCGGCTCGACCCCCATCCCGGACACAGAGCACCCCGCCGCCGCACTCTACAAAGTCGCCCACACCGACCCGCCCAAGGCGATTCACGTCTTCTGCGACCTGGCCACCCACGTGAAGAACGACGCCAAAACGCTACGCCTGCTTCGCGAAGCGATGGACCGCATGGCCGACCTGCGGCAGACGCTCATCCTCATCGAACACGGCGACACGATGCCCGAAGTCGTCGCGAGCCTCGCGGCACGCTTCGAACTCTCCTACCCCAACGAGCAGGAGCTCGAGGCGATCATCCGCAGCACCCTCCGCGACGCCAACAGCCGCCGGAAGCTCACCATCGACCTGAACCGCAGCCAGCTCGACGCGTTCGTGAAGAACCTCCGCGGCCTGACACGCCGCCAGACGCGCCAGGCCATCATGGAGGCCATTGCCGACGACGCCCGCTTCGACATCGACGACCTCAAGCACGTCATCCACGTCAAGAAGCAGAACCTGAGCACCGCCGGCCTGCTGGAGTTCGTGGAGGCCCCCACCGACATGGACCAGATCGGCGGGCTCAACAACCTCAAGACCTGGCTCAACCGCCGACGCAAAGCCTACGACACCGACGCCGCCGACTTCGGCATCGACCCGCCACGCGGCCTGCTGCTGCTGGGCGTGCAGGGTGCGGGCAAGAGCCTGGCCAGCAAGGCCGTCGCCACCGCCTGGCAACGGCCTCTGGTGCGGATGGACGTCGGCCGGCTCTACGACCGGTACATCGGCGAGTCCGAGCGCAAGCTCCGCGAGGCCCTGCAGCAGACGGAGATGATGGCGCCGGTCATCCTCTGGATCGACGAGATCGAGAAGGCGTTCGCCTCGGCCAGCGGCAACAGCAACGACGGCGGCCTCTCCCGCCGCATGTTCGGCACGATGCTCACGTGGATGCAGGAGCACACCGCCGCCGTCTTCATGATCGCGACGGCCAATGACATTGAAGCCCTCCCGCCGGAGCTTCTCCGAAAGGGCCGGTTCGATGAAATCTTCTTCGTCGACCTGCCGACGGACGAAGCGCGTCAGCGGATCTTTGAGATTCACCTCTCACGGCGGAACCGCAAGCCGAACGCGTTCGACATGCCGCGACTCGTGCGTGCCAGCGACGGCTACAGCGGTGCCGAGATCGAGCAGGCCGTGCTCTCGGCGCTGCACACCGCCTTCGCCGCCGACGCGCGTGACATGACCACCGAAGACCTTGAGCGCGCGCTGGCCGAGAGCCCGCCGTTGTCGGTGACGATGGCCGAGCGCATCGGTGACTTGCGCGCCTGGGCCAAAGGCCGTTGCGTGCCGGCGGACTGAGGTGCGCGTATCGTCACGCGCTGACGCCCGGGCGTGGCGGCCCGGCGGCGGCTGCGTTGTCGCCGGCTGCGTTGTCGGCGGCAGCCGGGCGGGTGGCTCGGAGGCGCAACTCCTGTCCGAGGCACCAGAGCGTCGGCACGACGAACAGCGTGACCAGCACCAGCATCATCCCGCCGACGATCGGCAGGGCCATCGGCTTCATCAGGTCGCTGCCCCGGCCGGTGGCGGTCAGCACGGGCAGCAGCGCCAGCACCGTGGTGGCCGTGGTCATCAGGCACGCGCGGATGCGCAGCTTGCCGGCCTCTACGGTCGCGGCCCGTATGCCGGCGACGGTGTCCGTCGGGTTCGCCTCGAAGCTTTGCCTGAGCCGGGTGGCCATAACGACGCCGTCGTCCGTGGCGATGCCGAACAGTGCAAGGAAGCCCACCCACACCGCGACCGACAGACTGACTGGCCCCATGCCGAACACGTCCCGCAGATTCCGGCCGGCGACGACCACGTCGAAGAACCACGGCTGCTGCCAGAACCACAAGAGTAGAAACCCGCCCGACCACGCGACAAAAACCCCACAAAACACCAGAAAAGATGACCCCATCGAGCGGAACTGCAGGTAGAGCAGCAGGAACACCAGCCCCAACGCCCCCGGCACGATCAGCAGCAGCGTCTGTTGCGTTTGTTGCTGACGCCGGTACTCGCCGTCGAACCGCCAGCTCACGCCGGCCGGCACGCTCAGCCGGCCGCTGGCCAGCGCCTCGTCCACCACCGCCCGGGCCTGCTCCACCACACGCACGCTCCCGACGCCCGCCTCCTTGCCGAACGTCAGATAGCCGACCAGAAACGTGTCCTCCGACTGGATCATCTGCGGCCCGCGTCGGTAGTTCAGCGTCGCAAGCTGCTCCAGCGGCACCTGCGCGCCGCCGGGCGTCGGCACCAGCACCTGAAGCAGTTTCTCCACTTCGTCGCGGCGTTCCCGCGCGTATCGGACGCGCACCGGGTAACGCTCGCGGCCTTCCACCGTCGTCGTCAAGGCCTCCCCGCCGATGCCCACCGCAATGACCTCCTGCACGGCCTGCATGCTCAGCCCGTACCGCGCGATCGCGTCGCGGTCCACCTCGATCTCCAGGTACGGCTTGCCCTCGAGCCGTTCGGCGATCACCGTCGCAGGGTTGATGCCGGGCACCTGCTTGAGCAGCTTCTCCATCTCGAGTGTAAACCGGTCGATGCTCGCAAGGTCCGGCCCGAACACCTTGATGCCGAAGTCCGAGCGGAAGCCCGTCTGCAGCATGAGCAGGCGCGTTTCGATCGGCTGCAACGGCGGCGCACTGGTAGCGCCCGGCACCTCGGCGGCCGCGGCGATTTCGTCCCAGATGTCGCCGGGCGAACGGATGTGGTCGCGCCACTGCCGCACGGGCTCGCCCTGTTCGTCCACGCCCCACTCAGGCTTGTACCGCACGATCGTCTCGACCATGTTCAACGGTGCCGGGTCCAGCGCGGTCTCCGCCCGGCCGATCTTGCCGACGACGAGTTCCACCTCCGGCACCGAGGCGATCCCCGCGTCCATCTTCTGCAGCACGTCCGTCGCTTCGCCAATGCTGGCGTGTGCCGAGACCGTGGGCATGTAGAGGAATTCGCCCTCGTCCAGCGCCGGCATCAACTCGCGGCCGAGGCCTGGCACCGCGTGTGCGAAGTTTACAAAGGCACTGCTGCTGCGGACCTGCGCCGGCAGAAAGCCGAAGACGTTCCCCGCCCCGAACCAGACGCAAAGCCCCAGCAGCACCGACACCGCCGGGACGGACATGGCCGCCGCCTTGTTGGCAAGTGCCCAAGCCAGCAGCCGCGGGTAAACCAGCTGGAACAGCCAGAACCCGCCGACCACCCCGCCGACTGTGACTACGACGAACACAAGGTTCGCCGCGTAGCCGGCGCTGCGGCTCAGTGGCATCCACGCGTCGGCGAGCAGCGCCGCCACGGCCGCCGCCGCCAGCAGGCTTACGGCGAGTCGCACGGCCCGCCAGCCGCCCCACCACTGCCGCCGCTCGGCTACCGGCGGCGGAGCCTGCCTGCCGGGCGGTCGCTTTCGCCGCCACCCCAGCAGTGCATGCGCCGCGGCCGGGAGGATGACCAGTGCGATGACGATGGAAGCGACGAGCGCGAGCGTTTTGGTCCACGCCAGCGGGCCGAACAGCTTGCCCTCCTGCCCGCCGAGGAAGAAGACCGGCAGAAAGCTCACCACCGTCGTCAGCACCGCCGTGGTGATGGCCGGGGCGACCTCCGTCGCGGCCTGGCGGCAGACGTCCAACGCGCGGGCCGTCGGTTCTGCCTCCAGCTTGCGAAGTGTGTTCTCCGTCAGCACGATGCCCACGTCGACGATCGTGCCGACTGCGATGGCGATGCCCGCGAGGCTCACGAGGTTGGCATCCACCCCGAGCAGCCGCATGCCAAGGAACGTCATGAGCACCGCCAGCGGCAGCATGCCCGCCAGCAGCAGGCTGACGCGCAGGTTCAACACCATGAGCACGACGACGAGCACCGTCACGAGCACCTGCTGAATGATCGCCTCATCGAGCGTGCCGAGTGTTTCGTCGATGAGCGTCGTGCGGTCGTAGAACGGCACGAGGGTCACGCGGCTGGTGGTGCCGTCCGCGAGCGTGCGCACCGGGAGGCCGGGGGCGATCTCGGCGAGCTTGGCCTTGACCTGTTCGATCACCTGCATGGGGTTCGCGCCGTAGCGCACGGTGACGATGCCGCCGACGGCCTCGACGCCGGACTTGTCCAGCACGCCGCGACGCAGCGCCGGGCCGAGTGTGACGGTGGCGACGTCCTCGACACGGACGGGCGTCTGGCCGTCGCTCTTCACGGCGGTTCGGGCGATGTCTTCGAGGTTCTCGAGGAAGCCAAGCCCGCGGACGAGGTACTCCACCCGGTTAACCTCGATGGTGCGTGCGCCGGTCTCGGTGTTGGAGGTCCGTACGGCGTCAACGACGTCGTGCAGTGTGACGCCGTGGGCGCGGAGTGCGTCCGGGTCGACGTCGATCTGGTACTCCCGCTCGAAGCCGCCGATGCTGGCGACTTCGCTCACGCCCGGCACGCCGGCGAGCGCGTACTTCACCTTGAAATCCTGAATGGTGCGCAGCTCGTGCAGGTCCCAGCCGCCGGCGGGGTTGCCCGCTTCGTCGCGGCCTTCGAGCGTGTACATGAAGACCTGCCCGAGCGCCGTGGCGTCCGGACCCAGCTGCGGCTGCACGCCGTCGGGCAGTGTGCCGGGCGAGAGGCTGGCCAGCTTCTCCAGCAGGCGGCTTCGACCGAAGTAGAAGTCCGTGCCGTCCTCGAAGATCACGAAGATCGTGGAGAAGCCGAACATGCTCCGGCTGCGGACCGTTTCGACGCCCGGCACGCCGAGCAGAGCCGTGGTGAGCGGGTAGGTGACCTGGTCGTCCACGTTCTGTGGGCTTCGGCCGGGCCATTCGGTGAAGACGATCTGCTGGTTCGGCCCGATGTTGGGAATGGCATCGACGGCCACAGGCTCGCGCGGCAGGCCAAGCCCGTAGTCGAACGGTGCCACGACCAGCCCGGCCAGCACGACCGCCGCCGTAAGGAGTGCCACGACCAGCTTGTTCTGCAGAAAAAAGGAGATGAACCCGTTCATGGTTGTCTCTGTGTTTAACGCGATTTTTGCAGATACGGCAGCGAAGTGTCGGCGCTACTCGCCGTACGCCTGCTCGACGGTGCCGCACTCGAGCATCTCGGCACCGAAGTACGGGTTGTCGATCGTCTCGCCGGCCTGCAGCCAGTCGGCACCCTTCCAGTCGAACGCCATCGGGCAGTTGGCGCGGACCAGCGGCTTGTCCGTCGCGTGGCCGAAGGTGCCGGCGAGGCTCAGCACGGCCCGGGAGAGCGGCTCGAACTGCTTTCGCGCCTCGGCGATCTCTTCGTGCGGAGTGGCCTGCCGCAGCACGCCGGCGGCCTGCCGCCAGGCCTGCGTCGCTTCCTCGGTAAGGCCAAGTGCCTTCACGCCGGCGAGGGCGGCCTGCAGCCTGTCCGCCGCGGCGTTGAAGCCGGCGACTTCGTCGTCGGCGAGTGCCGTCTGCATCGCCAGGTAGGCCTCGTACACCGGCGTCAGCTCCCGCACGAAGGCCTCTGGCACCTCGTCGGCGGGATTTGCGGCGTCGGCGGCGTCGGCGTCGGCCATGCTCATCATGCTCGGCTTCGCCGAGATCTGCATGGCGCTGTCGATCTTGAACGCCCCGTTCGTCACGACCTGGTCACCCTCGGCCAGTCCCTCCGTGATGACGTACCAGTCGCCGGCACGCGGGCCGAGCGTCACCTGCCGGCCTTCGAACGTAGGCTCCTGTGTGTCCGGCAGGCGGATGTAGACGACAGCCCGCTCGCCGGTCTGCAGCACGGCACTGGCCGGGGCCAATAGCGGCGGCTCGGCCTGGTCGTGGCGGACGAAGCCCAATTCCTCGGCCGGCACGAGGTCCATGCCGCAGACGTCGCAGGTTCCGGGCCCGTCCTTGACGATTTCCGGGTGCATCGGGCTGATCCACTTGCCGGCCAGGCGGTCGTTGACGACCTGCGCCTTCTCGCCGATCACCGGGCGGGCCACCGCACTGGCGAACATGCCGGGCTTGAGCCGTCGGTCCGTGTTGTCGACGTTAACCCGCACACTGACGGTACGGGTCATGGCATCGACCTGCGGCTCGATGAAGCTGATGCGGCCGGTGAACGTCTCGCCGGGCAACGCCGCGACGGTGAACGTCACGTCCTGGCCGAATCGCAGCCACGGGAGCTGGTTCTCGTACGCCTCGATCTTGAGCCAGAGCCGCGACAGGTCGGCGATGCGGTAGAGCACGTCCCCCTCCTCGACGTATTCACCTTCGACGACGGCCTTCTCCGTCACGATGCCGTCGGCGGGCGCGAAGACGGTCACCGTGTCCGGCATTTCCTCGGCGGACTGCAGCGCGTCGATCTGCTCAGGCCGAAGGCCCAGCAGCCGCAGCTTGCGGCGTGTGGCGGCGAGGTTGGCGTTGGAGTTCTGCCTCAGGTCGCCATCGAACTGCTGGGCGTCCTGAGCGATCTGCCGTAACTCGGCGGCGGCGGCCAGCACGTCCGGGCTGTAGACCTCGGCCACGTGGTCGCCGGCGCGGACGCGTACGCCGGTGTAGTCGAGGTAGAGCCGCTCGAGCCGGCCGGGGAAGTAGGCGGCGATCTTGGCCTGGCGGGTTTCGTCGTAATCGAGCATGCCGACCATGCGGATGGGCATCTCCGGGAAGAAGCGTGCGACGGGCGTCGTCCGCACCTCGGCCAGTTGCAGGGCGCGGTTCGAGAGGGTCATCCGCGGCGTGCCGTCGCCGCCGGCCTCGCCGGCCCGAACGGGAACCAGGCCCATGAAGCAGATCGGGCACTTGTCGTCCGGGTCCGGCAGCTTGACCGAGGGGTGCATGCTGCAGGTGTAGTAGGCGATGTCGTCGTCCGCGTCGGCTCCGTTGTGGTCGTGGTCGTGTTGCGAGTGCCCGCCCGCGTTGGCACCGGGGCGGTCGGACTGCCGGCCGAGCCCGTAGCCGACAACCACCGCGGCCAGAAGCAACCCCAGCACGACCCACACGGCAAGCGTGCGCAGCACTGCGCCCGCGGCGGATTGAACGATCAGTATGTAGCGATTCATGGCGATACCCGTAGAAGCAGTAACTCATCCGGCCGGCGCGGAGCGTGTCCGGGCGGGCGCATAACGGTGCTGTTCAGGGGTATCGGTTACGTCAGCCAGGTGCAGAGGGCGGCCTGGCGAAGGCGGGCGGTCGGGGTGTCGTCCGGCGTGCCCGAGGCGGCGAAGCGGTGTGCCACTCCGGTGCTCGGCGACGCGATGAGCAGCGGCACGTCAGGCCGGGCCAGGAGAAAGCTGCCGGTGCCGCCGTGAGGTGTGGGCTCGGGCAGCTCCTCTGCGACACCCCGCTGGGAGACACAGCAGCAGGCCGGTGCGTGCGACGTTTCGACGGCGTGGTCGTCACACGCCTCGTCAGGTACGACAACCGTGCAGCACCCTTCCGCCGCCGGAACGGCCACCACCACGACAGTCTGACGGGCGTGCGAGGCTTCGCACGCCGCCGGGCACGCCTGAAGCGGCGCTGCCAGCAGCCCGACGGCGGCCGTAATCACGGCCAGGATGTGCAAGACGGGGATCACTCAAAAAGAGTATACGGCAGGCCGGCGGGAACCGTTCACATTCCGGTGCGACAGGCGGGGAATGTCGGTCAAATTGGCACTATGTCGCCCGTATGGCGTCGTACGCCGGTTGCGACCCGCGGCGACATGGGTTTGCAGGAAGACGCCGCACCGCCCTCCGGCGGCAACAGCCTCGCTTCGGGAAGCAGCATGGCCGAGACACCGCCGGCTTCCAACGGCCATATGCGCCTCCGGCCGGACCGGTTCGTGCGAGATGCGCTCGTCATCCTCGCCGTGCTCGCCCTTGTAATCTTGGCGTGGCACCTGCGGGTAACCGTGCTGCTCGGGCTGCTGGGGGTGTTGCTGGGGGTCGTGCTGCGGGCCGGGGGCAACGGCATCGCGAAGCTTTTGGGCGTGTCGCACGGCACGGGCCTGGGCATCCTGGCGGTGCTGGCGGTGATGCTGTTAGGCGGGCTCGGGTACCTGGTAGTTCCGCGGGTGGATGAGGAATTCGGGCAGCTCGCCGAGCGCCTTCCCGACGCGATCATGAAGCTGGAGCAACAGCTTGCCGAGGCCGGGCTTCTGCCCACGCCCGTCATGGACGGAGGGCTGTATCAGCAGTTACAGGCGCTGGGCGAGGCGTTGCTGAGCCGGACCGGGGGGATCATCTCGGGCACGCTTGGTGTTCTTACCAGCCTCGGCCTCGTGTTGTTCGTCGGGGCGTACACGGCCGTGAGCCCCGGCAGCTACCGGCGCGGCTTCATCCGGCTCTTTCCGCTGCGAAAGCGTGAAAGCGTCGGCGACGTGCTGGACGATCTGTATGACACCCTCCAAAAGTGGATGCTCGGCCAGTTGTCGGAGATGGTCATCGTCGGGCTGCTCTCGTGGATCGGTCTCCTGCTGCTGGGAGTGCCGCTGGCACTGACGTTCGGGATCATCGCGGGGCTGTTCGCGTTTGTGCCGGTGGTCGGGCCGATCGTCAGCACGCTCGCGCCTGCGCTGCTGGCCCTGACCATTGACCCGTGGTTGGGCATTTATGTCGTGTTGCTCTTTCTTGGCATCCAGACGGTCGAGAGCTACCTGATCACGCCGATGATCCAGAAGAAGGCCGTTTCGATACTGCCGGCCGTGCTGATCCTGGCGCAGGTGGTCATGGGCACGGTCGCCGGGGCGGTGGGGATTATTCTGGCTGCGCCGCTTATGGCAACGGTGCTGGTCCTGGTGGACCGGCTTTACGTCCGCCGGCTCGAAGGTCGACCGCTCGACGACGGCGACGAGAACCAGCTTCGCTTCTGGAGCTAGGCAGTCCGCCGCCGGCCTTACGGTTTGTGAAGGACGTGAGAAAAATCGTGGTGCCGCCAGAAAAGTCACCTGGTCCACGGGCCGATCATGAAAAGGTGAGCACTCAACTCGACTACGAATTCGACGCCCAGGCTCTGGCCGAAGACCGCCGACGCAGCGACCGCACGCCCCAGGACGTTCAGGCCTGGCTCAGCGGCCCCACCGGCAGCCGCGAGTCCGCCGGGCAGCAGGCCCGCGTGACGGACCTCTCCCTACACGGCGTGGGCCTGGAATCGCCACGCGCATTGAAGCACAACGACCGCCTCTGGATCGTCATCGCCGCACCCAGCATGCGGCTCTCCAGCCGCGTACGCATCGTCAGCAGCGTCGAGCAGCCCGACGGCACCTGGCGCAGCGGCGGCGAGTTCTTCTAATCCCTCCCCGGACCTCCGCCCGTGCAGCAAAGACTGTCCTTCGGCCGCGTGAGCCGTAGACTTTCTGGCCATGCTCGAGTTGCGACACGTCAGCAAGGAGGTCGCCGGCCTCGCGGTCATCCATGACCTCGACCTCGCCGTCGAACGCGCGAGAACCACCGTCGTCATCGGCCCCAGCGGCTGCGGCAAAAGCACCGTGCTCCGGCTGATGCTCGGCCTGACCGCGCCGGACGCCGGCGAGGTCTTCTTCGACGACCAGCCCCTTTCACGTGCCGACATCCGCGCCGTACGCCGACGCGTCGGCTACGTCATTCAGGACGGCGGGCTCTTCCCGCACCTCACGGCCAGGCAGAACGTCACCCTCATGGCCCGCGAACTCGCCCGCCCGCCGGCGGACATCGCCCGCCGCCTCGACGAACTCGTCCGCCTCACCAACTTCCCCGCCGACGCACTGGCCCGCTACCCCGTCGAACTCTCCGGCGGCCAGCGGCAGCGCCTCGCCCTCATGCGCGCCCTTATGCTCGACCCGGACGTACTGCTCATGGACGAGCCGCTGGGCGCACTGGACCCCATGATCCGCTTCGACCTCCAGGCCGACCTCCGCCGCATCTTCCGCACGCTGAACAAAACTGTCGTGATCGTCACCCACGACCTGGCCGAGGCCGGCTACTTCGCCGACACCATCGTCCTGATGAAGGCCGGCCGGATCGTGCAGCAAGGCACCCTCGACGACCTGACCACCACCCCCGCCGACCCGTTCGTCACCGAGTTCATCAGCGCGCAGCGGGCAACCCACCTGCAAACCTCAGCCCGGGAGGTGTCGTGAAGCGACGCGACATCACGGCCGCCACCAGAGCATCAACCTGGCTGCTTGTACTACCGTTACTCGCCACATTTTCCCTCACCTCGCCGGCTTGGTCCCAGGACGCCCCCGCCGATGCCCGTGACGCTCGCGAGGCGCGAATCGTCGTCGCCAGCAAGCAGTTCACCGAGAGCATCGTCCTGGGCGAGGCCCTCACCCGGCTGGCCGAGGCGGCGGGGTACCGGGCCGAGCACGCGACCGCACTCGGCGGCAGCGGGTTGGTGCTCAGCGCGCTACGCGACGGCCGGATCGACGCGTACGTGGAGTACACCGGCACCCTCCTGCAGGAGCACTACGCCGACCGCAACTTCCGCTTCCTGCACGAGCTTCGCGACGCCCTGGCCGAGGACGGCCTGGCCATGAGCCCGCCGCTGGGCTTCAACAACGGCTACGCCATCGGCATGAAGCGCGAGCGGGCCGCGGAGCTCGGTATCACCACCATGAGCGACCTGGCCGACCACCCGCAGCTTCGCCTGGTCTTCAACCAGGAGTTCCTCGAACGCGGCGACGGCTGGCCGGCCATCGTCAGCTTCTACAGCCTGCCGGCCTTCGCCAGCGTCGGCGCGACCGAGCACCAGATCGCCCTCCGCGCCGTCGACCAAGGCCAGGCCGACGCCACCGAGCTGTACACCACCGACGCCGAGATTCCGTACTACGACTTCGTCGCCCTCGAGGACGACCTTGGCTTCTTCCCCCGCTACGACGCCGTAATCCTCTACCGCCGCGACCTGGCCGACCGCGCCCCGGCCGCGCTGGAAGCCATGCTGCTGCTGGCCGGCACGCTCGACGCCGACGCCATGCAGCAGTTCAACGCGATGGTGACGATCGACAAGGCCGAGGCCGACGAGGCGGCCGCGGCGTTGCTCGAGGCGACCGTCGGCGAACAGCGCCTCGCCCGCCTGGCCGAGACGCCCGCCGAGGCGCGCAGCACGGGCAGACGGTCCGTCGTCGCGGCCGTGTGGGAGACCACGCTGGAGCATCTGGCCATGGTGCTCGTGGCCGTCTCGGCGGGCATCGCCGTGGCGGTGCCGCTGGGCATCTTCGCGGCCAAGGACGCGTCGGTCGGCCGGCTGGTGCTCCCGGCCGTCGGGGTGCTGCAGACGATCCCCTCACTGGCGCTGCTGGTCTTCATGATTCCGCTGCTGGGCCTGGGTTTCTGGCCCGCGGCCGTGGCCTTGTTCCTCTACAGCCTGCTGCCGATCGTCCGGAACACGCAGCAGGCCATCGCCGACCTGCCCCCGGCGACGGAGGAATCCGCCGAGGCGTTGGGCCTTTCGCCCGGCCGGCGGCTGTGGCTGGTGGAGTTGCCGCTTGCACTCCCGGCGATCCTCGCGGGCATTAAAACGAGCACCGTCATCACCATCGGCTTTGCGACGCTCGGGGCGTTCATCAACGCCGGCGGCTACGGCCAGCCGATCCTCGCCGGGCTACGCCGCGACGAGATGAGCCTCATCCTGCAGGGTGCGATCCCCGCGGCCGTGATGGCCGTCGTCGCGCAGGTGCTGCTCGAGCTGCTCGGCCGGGCCGTCATACCGCGTGGCCTGCGGCTCAAGCGTGCGGCGTAGCACGCGCCCTCCACGCCGCCGGGTTGTGGTACCATCCGCCCCGGCCATGCCAAGCTTCCTGAACCCGCTCGCCGCACTGCTCGCCGCCGGCATCGTTATTCCGACGCTGGTGGCGCTCTACTTCCTGAAGCTACGCCGCAAGCCCGAGCCGGTCGCCAGCACCATCCTCTGGAAGCGCACGCTGCAGGACCTGCAGGTAAACGCCCCGTTCCAGAAGCTTCGCCGCAACCTGCTGCTTCTGCTGCAATTGCTCGTGCTCGTGGCGCTGCTGCTGGCGTTCGCCCGCCCCACCGTTACGGACACCGCCCCGCCGGGCGACAGCCTCGTGCTGCTGATCGACCGCTCGGCGAGCATGTCCGCCTCCGACGGCTCGGCCGGAGCACGCGCCGACGCCGACGACGCCACCACCCGGCTCGCCGAGGCCAAACGCCGCGCCTCGGACCTCGTGGCCAACATGAACGACAACGCCCGCGGCAGCCTTATCGTCTTCGACGGCTCGGCCCGCACCGTCGTACCCTTCACCACCGACAAACGCCAACTGCAGAACGCCATCGACGCCGTCACCCCCTCGAACCGGCCGACGTTCGCCTCCGTCGCCTACCAGCTTGCCGACGCAGGCATGGCGTACGACCCGGCGCAACTCCGCCCGGGCGAGACGGCCGTCGCGGACGTTCACCTCTTCTCCGACGGCCGCCTCACGGACGCCCAGGACGTCCGCCTGCGCAGCCTGCTGACGTTCCAGCGTGTAGGCCGGGCCGAGACGTCCAACGTCGCGGTAGTGGCGCTCGACGCCCGCCGCAATTACGAACGGCCGACGCAGGTGCAGGTCTTCGCGCGGCTGGCCAACTACGGCCCCGAGCCGGTCGAGGTGGACGTGCGGCTCTCCGTCGCCACGTTCGTCGAGACCGAGCCCGGCAGCCAGCGGTTCGAGGTGCAGCCGGCGTTCGAGGCACTGACGCTCCCGCCGGAGCGGTGGTCGGCCGACGAACTGGCCGCGGCCCGTGCCGACGGCCTGGAGCCGCGAACGAGCGTGGCCTTCACGTTCGAGCTGACGACGGCCGCGACGATCAGACTCGAACAGACCCGCGCCGACGCGCTGCCGGCGGACGACATGGCGTTCGTCTTCGTGCCACCGCCCAAGCCGCTGAGCGTCCTGCTCGTGACGGAGGGCAACTACTGGCTGGAGCAACTGCTGCCGGCGCTGGAGTTGAACAACCCGCAGGTGATGACGCCGGCGCAGTACAGGCAGCAGATGCCGGCGGACTTTGACCTGATCATTTTCGACGCGTTCAGCCCGGCCGCGCTGCCTCCGGCGGGAAACTTCATGTACTTCGGTGCCGTCCCGCCGGACAGCAGCCTGACGCAGGTGACCGACGCCGCCGGGCTGCCGCAGTTCATCGAAGAGACCATGGTGCTGGACTGGGACCGTGACCACCCGATTCTTCGCGGGCTGAGTCTCGACCGGCTCTACGCTCAGGAGTTGATGCTGCTGGCCGTGCCGCCCGAGGGCCGGGTGCTGGTGGACGGCCTGCGCGGGCCGATGGCGGTGGAGCTTCGCGACGCCCGCGGCGTGCATCTGGTGTTCGCATTCGACCTGCTCAAGACCAATTGGCCGACGACCAGCCCGCTGAACGTCAGCTTCCCGGCGGCGATGTACAACGCGGTGCAGTACATGGCTATCGGCAGCAGCATGGACGTCCGCCCGACGTACCGCCCGGGCCAGACGCTGAGCATCCCGCGGGCGAACGTGGAGCGGGCCTTCGCCGCCGGCACCGGCCGGGCCGGGGTGGAGCCGGGCGCGACGCTGACGTTGATCAGCCCCGACGGCCGGGAGCAGAATGTGCCCGTGCCGCCGAGCGGCGAGGTGGTGCTCGGCCCGCTGGAGCTCGTGGGCGTTTACCAGACGCGGCCGGTGATCCCGCAGTTCGAGCGGCTGTGCGTGAACCTGCTCGATGAGAATGAAAGCAACCTGCTGCCTGTACCGACACCGCCCGGCGGCGTCGGGCAGGCCGTGGTCACCGCAGAGGAAGCCCCCGAACGCCGGCAGGAGCTCTGGTGGTGGCTCGTCGTCGCGGCCGGCGCGGTGCTGATGGTGGAGTGGCTCGTCTACGCCCGCCGGCTGCACCTGTGAACGGCCGTGATCGCACACAGCTTCGGTTTGCAGATTGCCGTGGCAGTATTTGCCGCGTTTGATCTCCGGCGGCGCGTCGTATCATCCCACTGCCATGAAGTCGCTGTTAAAGATTCTCTTTGCGATCGCGCTGCTCGCCGTCCTCGTCGTCGGCGGGCTGGGTTTCTACATTTACCGCCAGACGGGCGACGTACCGACGTGGCGGCGCTTCCAGGAGTTCTCCGCAGACGAACGCCAGCGCCTCGCACAGGGCGTGGACAGCACACTCACCCGCCTGACGTACATGGCCAGCAACCGCCTGGGCACCGAGGCCGGCGCCGACGACGCCGAGGCGATCGAACCCGTGCAGATCGAACTGAGCGAATCGCAGATCAACGCGTTCTTCCAGAAGTGGTTGGCGTTCGGGGAGAACCGCCAGACGTTCGAGCGCTACCTCCGCGAGCCGTACATCTCGCTGATGGACGGCCACGTGGTTCTCTCGGGCAAGCCGCCGGGGCAGGAGCGGGTCGTCTCGCTGCACGTCGCGGCGGAGGTGTCGGACGAGGGGCCGCTGACGCTCGAGCTCGAGAAGGTGACCGTCGGGCGGATGCCGATTCCGCAGTCGTTCTATGACGAGGAGCGTCGCCAACTCATCGGCAAGCTCGAAAGCGCGATCCCGGGACTGACCGACCGTGCAAACGTGGACGCCGACGGCGTGGCGAACTACCAGGCCGTCGCGGCGCTGATGGCACGGGACCTCGTGGCCATCCTCGAGGGCGAGCGTGTCGAGACGGTGCTCTTCACGACGCTCGGCGCGACGGACAACTTCGTGCCGACGCGAATCCAGCAGCTGGAGCTTACCGACGAAAGCGTTACGGCGCTGGTGGACGTGATGAAGCGCGAACGCCGGAACACCTACCTGCGCGACGCCTTCGGCGGGCGGTTGCCCTCGTAAGCCGGGCCCGGGCGGGGACCCGGGTTGGTAGCAACCAACGGCTGCGGATACGATGCACTGCAACATCACAGACCTCTGAAGGAGACGACCCATGATCAAGCCATCCCTGACCGCCGTGCTTGTCGCCGCCGCCCTGACGCTTGGTTGCGACAGTGAGACGGACAGCTACGAGACCGACACGCCCGTCCAGCCGGAGTCGACGACGTCTGACGGTGTGCAAGACGCGATCGATGAGGGCAAGCAGAAGGCCGGTGAGCTGGCCGACGACGCCCGCGAAAAGTCCGACGCCGCAGCTGCCGCCGCGAAGCAGAAGACCGCCGAGGTGGTCGAGCAAGCCCAGGAGCAGGCCGAGCAGGCTGGTGAGAAGGTGAACGAGGCGGTTGATGCCGGCAAGAAGGAGGCCGAGCAGATCGGTGCGGCCGCCGGCGACCTGATGCGACGCGCCTCGCAGAAGGCGGAGTCGGCGATCGAGGGCGGCACGCCCGCGACACAGCCGGCCGAGACGCAGACGCCCGATCCGCTCACGAAGTAGTCGCCCGGCCGGCTTTGCTGCGTCTGGGCGGGTGTTTACGGGCGGAAACTCAGCTAGCCGCGGTTAAACTCCGTGCCAACCCGACCGCTTTGCCACGAGCCAGGATCCCGTGACGCCCAGCCAGAACACGCCGACAACCCGCGTACGCAGCAGCTTCGGGGAGGACTTTCGCCGGTTCTTCACCCGCGGGCTGGCCGTGCTCATGCCGACGCTGGTGACCGTCGCCGTCGTCCTCTACGTGCTGGACCTGCTTTGGGAGTATGTCGGCAAGCATCTGCTCAACGGCGTTCGCTACACGTGGCTCTACCTGGGCCGGTGGGGCTTTGTGGACGAACGGCCCGCGGGGTACATCGGGCGTGCTCTGGCCGACGAGCACTTCCTGACGCGCGTACTCGGCGTGGTGCTGGCGATCCTGGCGATCTACGTGCTGGGGCTGTTCATCGGCAACCTCATCGGCCGAAGCTTCCTGCGGCTCGGCGAGGCGATGCTGCTGAAAATCCCGATCATCAAAGCGATCTACGGGCCGGTGAAGCAGGTCACCGAGTTCCTGCTGGCCGACAACACCGAGCGTTTTTCCGGCAGCCGCGTGGTGGCTGTCCGGCCGCACGAGTCGAACATCTGGTCCATCGGCCTGGTGACCGGCCCCGCCCCGCCGGAACTGCAAAAGACCACTGGCGAGCCGATGGTGAGCGTCTTCATCCCCAGCAGCCCCACGGCCTTCAGCGGCTACCTGCTCGTCGTGCCACGCAGCCAGATGGTCGACCTGCCCCTGAAGGTCGAAGAAGCCATGCGCCTGCTCGTCTCCGGCGGCGTGGTGCTCCCGCCGAGCATGAAGCCGCCCGGCATGAAGCCGCCCGGTATGAAGTCGCGCGGCATGAAGCCTGTTGCCGGCGGCGATGAACCCCTCGGCCGGCCCGCCGGCCCGCCAGCCGTGGAGGCCGATGCCGCGACCGCCAAACCGGTCGACGCGAAGCCTCCAACGTGAAGCACGCATCCACGCTTGAAGCAGTGGCCCGCCCGCCGTCTTCCGCCTGCCACCTGCCGCCGGTCGTGTGCGCGGAATAGCCGTATGCAGTACGCGTATCTCATGCGCTGGTGACTTCGCCTTGCGGTGGTGCTACTATGTCGGCGAGCCCGATGGCACCCCCCGGTGAGGTCCCCCCTGCCTTGCCACCGCCATCGGGCTCTTTTATGCGCTACGGCCTATCCGCCATGCGAAAGCATCTTCCATTGTGCTTCACGCAGGAGGGCTGCGGTTTCGGGAAAGAACGCCGGGTCATAAGCCACGGCCGCCCGGATCGTCTGCAGCGTCCCGTCGGCGTTGATGACGGCATCCACGATCTGGTTTTCTGACATCGTCTGCGGCGACGTCGTCCCGGCGAGCGGGCTTACCGTGGCGGTCGAGCCGTCGAACGGGAGCAGGAAGAAGCGGTGCAGCTTCTGGCCGGGCACGCTGTCGTCCAGAACGTGCATGAACATCTGAGAGCTTTGCGCGCTGCCCTGGACGACGCTCGTCTTGACCTTCGGCTTGTGCCCGTTGAGCAGCGCCCAGCCGTTTGTGACGGCGAGCCGAGCGACCGTCACACCCGCGGCCAGTGGCGAGATCGTCGTGTATTCGGCGACCGAGATGCCCTTGAAGAAGGTGCCGTCATTGTTGTCGAGCCTGAACGAGTAGTAATACATCAAACCCTATCCCTTGAAGAATTGCCGGCCGCCGGATCGTCAGCGGCCCAGATACAACCGCACCACGGCGGTCAGTTCCGAAGCGAGCAGAAGTGCTATTGCGGGTGTGACCGGGTCGACCAGCCAGCCGCCGAATTGATATGCCGCCGCGACCGATCCGGTACCGCCTACAAGGAGCGCGACGAGGATCAACCCCCTGCGGAAAGGCCGATGTCCGACTACAAGCCCGAGGCCGGCGCCTGCGGCACCGGCGATCATGCTGAACGCCACGTCCAGCTCGATGTAGGCACCGAATGCCGAGAGGTACGAAACACGCTTGGGCATCCGACCGGTGAGCAGCTGCTCGACGGCCATCATGTGCATGAACGAGACCGGAACCGTGCCGCCGTCCGGATGATCCGCGACGTAGTCCCGTCCTTCGCGGTGGTCGGCTATCATGACCAGCTTGCCCTTGAAGCGATCGGCGAGTTCGGCAGGCGTCGCCTCGAAGACCCACTGGAGGTCCACGACGGCCGACTGCATCGCCTCGGACGGCGGCAGCTCGAGAACGGCCTGCGCCATGCTAGCGCCGACACGAAGCCCCACCTCGGGCACCGGAATGGCCCGCTCGACGAAATCCGTCGCTCTCACTGCGAGCTCCGGCGTACCGTCCGCAAACGCGAGGCGGACCGTCAGGTCCTCCGGGCGCAGGCTCATGCCCGTGATCTTCGAATCCGTACGGAAAGACGTCGCGGCGAGGAGCGGGAAGGCCGGTAGCACCGGTTCGTTGGGCTGCTGGACGGCCAGGTCTGCCGACCGGGGACTGCTCGGATCGATGCTGAGCGTGGCCGAGCCTTCTTGCACGAGCGGGCGGACGACGGATGCGGTCGGCGTCGGCCCGTCAAGGCCGTCCTCCCAGCTCAACAGCGTTACCGTCACCGGAATCTGGCGGCTTCTGGCCTCGTCGAGACCTTCGGCAAGCAGGCGGTCGTAAATCGAGTCGGAGGGGAAGGCGATGTCGAAGGCGATCGCCGCCGGAGCAGCCGGGGCCAGCCGATTGAGCATCCTGCCATACAGCGCCCGGAAGCTGCGTGGCACGTCCGGCGTGACCCAGGGCAGTTGCTCCGCCTCGGCCAGGGCGGCGACGTCTGTCTGGTCCGTCACGGCGACCATCACGACATGCTCCGGCGGGCCGTCGGGGATGTAGTCGAGCCGGTGCACCATCTGCGACTCGATATAGCCGCGTAGGCCGTCGTCGCTGATTCCCACGTAGATCGCGCTGGCCACCACTACCGATAGTGCGGCGAAGAACAACGCCGAGGCCGGGGCGAGCAGGCGACGGCGGCGGGCGGCGGCCTTGCGCGTTCGGACCCACGCCCGCCTTACGCTCCCGCTCCGCCGGGGGGCGATCGGCACGCCCTCCAGCCAGGCGGCGACGTCTTCCTGCAGTTCGCGGACCGTCGGGTAGCGCAGTTCGGGCTCGGGCTCGAGGGCCTGCGTCAGGATCAAGGCTAATGCGCGGTCGAGATCGGGGTTGAGCTTCACGGCCTGCCTGGCCGCGTGGCCGGCGGCCGGCAGGTGGGTTCCGGTGGCCGGGTAAACTTCCGTCCGGCTGCCGGGCGGCAACTCGCCGGTGAGCAATTCGTAGAGGATGACGCCCAACGCCCAGACGTCGCTCTGCACGCCGATGCGTTGCCGGTCGCCGGCAAGCTGTTCGGGGCTCATGTAGGCGGCGGTGCCGGCGGTGGCGTGCTCCGTCTTCGTCCAGGCGATGCCGGCCTCGTCGAAGAGGCGTGAGATGCCAAAGTCGATGACCTTCACATTGCCCTCGGCGTCGACCAGCAGGTTGCCGGGTTTCAGGTCGAGATGGACGACACCCTGATCGTTGGCCGCGGCCACGCCGTTCAACACCTGCAGGAACAGGCCCAGCCGCTCGCGTAAGCTCGACTGTTGTTCATCGACGTAAGTCAGCAGGTTCTGGCCCGGGGTGATCCGCTCCATCACGTAGTAGGGAATCTGCCGGCCCTCGGGGGCCGGCTGCGTGCCGGAGTCGAAAACGCGGGCGACATTCGGGTGGTCGACCCGGGCGAGCAGCCGTGCCTCGTCGGCGAAGCGTTCGATGTGCCTAGCCGTCGTCCGCTCAACCCGCAGGAGCTTGAGGGCGACGCGGCGGTCGAGCCCGGGGTGCTCGGCCTCGAAGACGACGCCCATGCCCCCGTGACCGAGGCGGCGCAACAGCCGGTACTGCCCCACGTTCACCGGTTGCTCAAAAAGCAGATCGATGGCGGATGACGGCGAGCCCCGCGGCGACGGGTCTTGCTCCGCCGCGCTCGCGTCATGGGTCGCCGCCGTCAGGGGCGGGTCGTAAGGGTCATTGCCGCTCACGTTCGATCAGGGCCTCCAAGGAGGCGAAGTGTACGCATCCGCAGGTCCGGGTGAACCCAGTCCGCGGAGATCAATCGATGAAGCCCCTCGTCCACCTCCTCGGGGGAGTGACGGCTGATGGACGTATCGTGGACCGACCGGGCAATCAAAATGCTCAGCAGGTGCACCAGGTGCAGCATCGGTCGCGGCAGCAGTGCCTCACTCGGTGCGGCCAGCATCGCTTTCGTCCGATGTTTGAGCCAGCGAAGCAGGTAGAGCGGCGGGCGAGCGTGCAGGAGCAGGTCCCCGTAGGTGACGCCCGGCGGATCGATCTGCATGCACGCGGCTTCAATCAGGCCGGCCTCAAAACCGTCAGAGACCGCAACGTCAGTAGAGATTCTCGTCTCTAGCAGGTGACGGAAGATCGCTTTGAGGTCCTCACGCGCCCAGAGGCTCTCGGCGGACTGGTCTTCGTCAGAAAGCCACCGGCAAAGGGCGTCCTGACGGGCGAGGAAATCTGAATCGAACGAAGCCGGCATCTTCACCCCCTGCGTACGCTCGCTTGATGTAGTTCCTGCGCGCAAAAATCTACTTTCTGAGCAGCCGCCACAATTCCCGCAGCTCCTCCTCCAGGTCCAGCGTCGCCGGCGTCTCCCGGCCGAGCAACGCCGTCAGCTTCCGGCGAAAGACCCGCTTTGCAGTCACCAGCGCGTTCATGGCCTGCCCGGGCGTCTCGAACTGAAACTGCTTCACGACTTCGTTATAGGGCAGCGGCCGCTCGTCATCGAAGGCCGGGGCAAGCACCTGCCGTGCGAACACCAGCCAGAAAACCACCTTCTGCTTCGCGGTAAGCTCCTGGCGTGTCTGCTCAACGGCCAAACGCAGCACCTCGTGCGCCCACGTCCGCTCGAAACACCGCGTGTGCTCGTCAGCCACGCTCGCAAGCGCGTGTGCATCGAGGGCACGCGCCTCGATACCGCGTCGGTCTTTCCGCCAGCGGTCGATGGCAAACCGGGTAAAGCTTGCCAGCAACAACGTCCGAAACCGCCCGCGCGCCCGGTCGGCCTGTTCCAACAGCCGCTTCTCCAGCAGCTTGTCGGCGACAAACGCCTGCGTCACCTCCGCGGCCTGGTCCGGCGTAAGCCGCCACTGAAGCTGGGCGAACAGCCGCAGTGCCTCCCCGTACCGGCCGATCAGGTACTTGACCTCACGCTCCCGCGAAGGACTCGCGGCGTTGGCCAGAAGAGACCAGTCCGTTGTGGGGAAGATGCGGCGTTGCTGCTCCTGCTTCATCTTCTGCCTCACGACGACTTCACGAACAGAAAAGTACGATACCTCCCGGCGGCGCAGGCAAACTACAGCACGACATCAGACGGGATCAACATCATCTGGGATTTTGTTTCGGCCTCGCTCACACTGCCGTTATGCTCCGGAAACCAGGCCGCATATTTGTTAAGGAGCCAATGGTGAGATTAGTGCTGTGCGCTTTGGCGCTGACCCCCGCGTTCGCAGAAGCTTCAACCCTTTATTCGCAGCCACCCGTCATCTCGGCTCAACCGTTGATTACTACGGCGCTGGGCATCTCCGACTTGGACGGAGGCAGCATCTTCGCATTCGCTAATCAGCGACTGGCCGACAACTTCGCCCTCACCGACCCGGTCGAGGTGGACGCAGTCCAGTTCTTCGGCGGCAGCGAGACGTTCTTCGGCAACTCACTGTCGAATATCGCATCGATCAATATTGAGTTCTTCGCGAACGTTAACGGCAACGCCGGCGCGAGCCTGTTCAGTGAATCCGTACCCTTTGCCGACCTGAATGCTACGCAGGTGCCCAATGCGTCGCTCGGCGCATTCGGCGGCACCGCGATGTACGAGTTCAACGCGGTGCTTGACACGCCCGCCGAACTGCCGGCCGGTCAATACTTTATCTCCATCGCCGGAATCACCGTCAACCCGGTGGACTTTTCCAACGAAGCCTTCCAATGGGCGGCCAGTGCTTCGGGTGACTCGCTCATCCTCGTGAACAGCTTTGACGGCAACGGCTTCGTCCCGAGCGCGACATTTGCCAATCGAAACGGTGCCTTCACGCTGCAGGGTCGGGTCGTTCCCGAACCCACCACCGCGGCGACAATGCTAATGCTGCCGGCCCTGCTGAGGCGCCGGAGCCGGAGCAGGTAGGCCGACGGCACAAGACTTGCGCCCCCGCCACGGATCGACGACTGACGTACGGCGTGCCCGATCGAGCGGTCGCCTTGCTCGTGTCGACCTGTTCCAGCCGCTCACACGACCTGCCCGGCGGCGGCGACTTCGGGGCGCAGGTCTTCATATGGCAGAGCCTGGACGGCGCACCTGTTGTCCAAAGCCAGCGTTGCGGCAATCGCCGCCGACTCCGCCAAGACCATGAACACCGGCTCCATGCGGATGCTGCCGAACGCGATGTGCGACGCGGCCAGACAGACCGGCACCAACAGGTTCTCACACTCGCCCTTTCGCGGCACGATCGAGCGGTAGCTGATCGCGTAGGCGGCCTTGGGCCTCAGCTGCACATCGCCTTCGTTGAGCGTCCACGGCTCCCCGTCGATGTAACGCACGACGCGCTGGCAGTTGTGCGAGTCCATCGTGTAGGAGCCCTTGCCGACCGCGTCATCGACCTGGCGGTGGTGCTGCGTGTCGTGCTCGGTCAGGACGTAGTCACTGACCATGCGGCGGGCCTCGCGGATGTAGAGCTGGTGCGGCCAGTGGCCTGTGTCCGTGAACTCGTCGCCGGCCAGGCCCCACTGTGCGTAGGCCTCGCGGTAACGCTCGGGCATGCCCGGGTCATTGGCGAAGAAGTAGTAGAGCCCCTGCTGGTACTGCACATGAGCCTGGAACATGCGCTCGCGGTCCGCGTAGCTGATCTCCGGCCATGCGTAGTTGGCTCCGATGAAATCACTCGACACGGCGCCATGGTTGTTGGTGTCGGTCTTGTGGTAGCCGTCGGCCGTGCGCTGGGTGAGGACGTCGAACTTGCGGGCGATGTGGCTGTCGGGCCTGAGCGGCTCGTTGAACGGGTCTTTCTCGGAGTGGAACCAACGGCGCGCGAGTTCGTACTGCCCCGGGTCATAGCCGGCCGGCTTGGCCCAGGCGATTCGGAGCTTCGGGTCGTCCGTCATGCAGACGCGAAAGTTGTAGGCCTGGAGCTTGCCGTCACCGGAGCCGTCGGGCGCGGCGTCGAACTCGTTGACGCCCGGCAGCGTGCCGCTGCCCGGGTCGCCGGGCACGACGTACGGGTCGACGCGCGTGCTGAACTGGTGTTTCTCGCGGACTTGCACGCCGTTGATGGTTTCGCCATACAAGCTGTTCGGCTCCCGCCCTGCCGTGTAGCTGACGCCGGCCAGGGCGAGCAGGTCGCCCTCGTACGTCGCATCGATGAACATCGCAGCCTTTACACGCAGCCCGCCGAGCAGCCGAAGGCTCCGGATGCGGCCCTCGGCAACCTCGGCGTGCTGCAGGTACTGGAAACGAAGCGACTGGATGTTGGCGTGGTCAAGGTAGCCGGTGAGGACGGTGGTCGCTGCCGAGGGTTCGAACGACCACTCGACTTCACGCCCGTGGAGGCTGCCGAGCTCGGCGTAGAAGCGGTGTGCCCGGCCGCCGATGACACGTTTGTCGCCATAATCGGTGAAGCCGAGCCCGCCGGTGGTCATCCCGCCCCAGTGGCTGCCGGGTTGCAGCAGGACGACGCGCTTGCCGCGGTCGGCGGCTGTGGCGGCGGCGATGACCCCCGCCGCCGTGCCGCCGTAGACGCAGATGTCGGCTTCGAGCGTGCGCGCGTCGGCGGAGATCCATTGCGGAAGGAAGTAGTGCGGCGAGTTGGAATTGTCGGCCATGGGTGTTTCTGCAGAGCGGTTCAGGGTTTGGGCGTGAGGCGGACCTCGAAAGGCGAGGCCGGCAGGCCGCTGTCGTTCGTCAGGTTCGGGTTCGCGGGGTTGTCCGCCCAGGCATAGCGCAAGGCAACGGGGTTCGGCACGTCGGGCGACGCCACGGCCACTCGACTTTTGCCGTCGGTCCTGGCCTGTGCCCAGTGCCAGGTCCCGTCCACACCGGCCAGCGCGAACTCGGCCGGCGGCCGGCCGTCGGTCGTCTTCAGGCCGGTGCCGACTTCATCGAACGTCAGCAGCACGTGGCCGTTCTCGAAGCTGTGCCCGAGGAGAACAGGCCCGCCGGCGGGAATGTCGTTGCCGTAAACCTCGGCCAGCGCCCACTGTGCGGCACGAAGACCAACGCCCCGCTTGTTCTTCGGATGGCCGTCGTCGGCTTCGCCCAGGTCGATCGTGACAACCAGCCCGGTGCCGTCGACGGTGCGTGAGGCGAGGCGCTGTGCCTCGCGTAGCTCGGCCCAGTCGCTATCGCCCGGCTCGCTCTGAACGGGGCGGTAGTTCGGGAGCTGAACGATGCCGAAGGGCAGTTGCCCCTGCCCGCCGGCCGCCTGCCAGGAGCTGCGCCACGACTCGATCATCACGGGAAGGTGGATCGTGTAGCGTGCACCCTGGTTGAAATTGCTCTCGCCCTGGTACCAGACGACGCCTCGGAGGGCCATCGGGATGAGCGGCCGCACCATCGACTCGAAACAAGCCCCCGGGTAGGCCTGCGGCCGAAGCGAGGGTCGCAGGCGCGGCTGTGCCGGCACCGGTGTGCCCGCATCCTTCGCGGCCTGAGCGACCTCGCGCCACGCTGCCAGTTCCTCCTCGTACTTCGCCACCTGCGCTTCACGAATCGCCACACGCTCCGGGTTGAAGTCGACGATCGGCTGCAGCGCTTCCACGGCCTGCATCGCGGCGAACGGCGTCCACGATTCGATCCCCGTCGCGCCCCATGAGCTGTTGATCAGCCCGATCGGCACACCGAGTTCTTCGTGCAGCGCCAGCCCGAAGTGGTAGCCGACGCCCGAGAATCGCTCGGCCGACTCCGGCGTACAGACGGCCCACGATCCGGCGATGTCGGTGCCCGGCTCGACGATGTGGTTGGGCACATTCAGCAGGCGGATGTTGGGGTGGTTTGCCGCCGCGACGGCCGCCGCACCGTCGTCGGTGCGGGCCAGGCCCATCTGCATGTTCGACTGGCCGCTGCAGAACCACACGTCGCCGACGAGCACGTCCTTGAGCTCGACGGACTTTCCGGCCGTGACGGTGAGTGTTGCTGGCTCGGCACTTGCCGACATCGGGTCGAGCATCACCTGCCAGCGTCCGGCGGCGTCGGCCGTCGCCGACTTGTTCTGGCCGGCGAACTGCACCGTGACCGACTCACCCGGCGACGCCCAGCCCCATACTGGCACCGGCATGTCGCGCTGCAGCACCATGTGCGAGGCGAGCACCGCCGGCAGGCGGAGGGTGTTCCGGGCAGCTTCGGCCGAAGCGATTTGACACAGACCGATTGCAAGCAGCAGGCTGATTCGCAGCATCGCAGTTCACTTCCTCTGGTTGTAGGTGCGCCACAGTTCCGATATCCCGCCGGGTGGCATCGGGAACGGTTTGAGTCTGGCCTCGAAGTCGCTCAGCGCGTCCTGAAGCTGGCCGACCCGCGCCGGGCTCTCTTCGGCGATGTTGCGGGTCTCGCCCGGGTCGTTTGCCAGGTCAAAGAGCTGGACGGTAGGGTCGTCTTCGTAGCGGATGAGCTTGTGGGTGTCGTCGACAATCATCCGGCCGCCGAAGGAGGCATGGGCGCACAGCGCTTCACGCTTCCGCTCGCCGGAGGTGTGTTGCTCGAGGAAGTTCTCGCCGCAGAGGTCCGGCGGCGGCTCGATACCCGCGACGTCGCAGAACGTCGGGAACAAGTCGACGCCGGAGACGAAGGTACGGTCGTCGACGGCACCTTCGGCGAGACGGCCCGGGAAGCAGGCCACGAAGGGCACCCGCGCGGCCGAGTCGTAGAGGAAGGCCTTCGTATACAGCCCGTGATGGCCCAGCCCCTCACCGTGGTCGGACGTGTAAACGACAAGCGTGTTATCTGCCTGGCCGCTGGCTTCGAGTGCGTCCATCACGATGCCGATCGACGCGTCGACCTGCTCGCAATAGCGGTAGTACATCCAGCGGTAGAGCCGCCAGTCGGTCTCGTCCCAGTCGAAGCTCGCCGAGCGGCGATGGGACCGGCGGACGCGCTCATTCAGCACGGCGCTTTCGGTCGGCCGGGCGGTGAAGTTGTCGGGCAGTGGCGGCAGGTCGTCGAGTGAGATGCCGGGCAGTCGGCCTTCGTTGGATCGCATGCACCCGACCTGGCAGATGTCGTGCGGGTTCATCAGCGCGACGTGCATCAGGAACGGCTGAGCCCGGTCGTGGTCAAGCAGGTAGGACCGGGCCATCTGCGCGACGCTGTGGTCGGCGTACTGCCCGGCCGGGTGCATGCCGTAGTTGATGTCGAAGCTCTCGCCGGGGTTGCGGTTGGACGTGTGCCACTTGCCCAGGTGCACCGTTTGGTAGCCGTTGGCGGTGAACCACTGCCCGAAGTCCGGCATGCCTTCGAGGATGGGAAAGCCGTTGCCGATCACGCGGTGTTCCTGCGGCATGCGCCCGGTGATCCACGACGTCCGCGCCGGGGCACAGACAGGGTCGGCGGCGTACGCCCGGCTGAACGACGTGCCGCGCTGAAAGATCCGGTCGGAGTTGGGCGTTTTAAGCCACGGATTGCCGTAGTGGCTGAACGCCTTGGCATGCCACTGGTCGGTGCTGACCATGATGATGTTGGGCCTGCGCGACCGGGGAGTTCTCACGGCCGCTCGGGCCGGGCGGGGCGCTAGCGTGGCCAGGCCGGTCGCGGCGCAGGTGCCAAGGAACGTCCGGCGGGACATGGCATCGCGCTGGGTGCTTGTCGTGTTCACGAAAGAGCCTCCAGATTGCTGAGAACGAGAACGCGGTTCGGACCTTCACACAGGTAAATGACCACGCCGTTGGTGTTCACCCAGAACTCGATCGGCAGGCCCGCATCGTGGTGCAGGCTGTAGCCGGTCAGTCCGTCGGCGGCCGGATGCTCCGCGAGCGGGCCGGTGATCGCTTGAAGCTTGCCATTCGGGATGAAGGTCATGCCGTCGACGAGTACGCCGGCCGGGCGGTCGAGCACGGGCTCGGCTGGGAAATCACCCAGCAGTGTGTAGCTGCAAAGCAGTGCGGGAGCTTGCACAGTGCTTTCCTGCTTGCCTCGCGTCGTGGTGGTCTTGCGGACGAGAACTCCGTCGGCCCATCGGCCGGCTTCTGCCAACGGTGCGAGCTCCGGCTTGCCGCGGTAGGGGTCGAGTTCGTGGCGTATGTCCCAGCTTGCAGGCGCACGCATGGCACCGCCGTAGCGGATGTCACCGTCCAGGCGGTGCGCCAGTCCCAGGCGCCAGTCGTGGCGAACGTTCATCGTGCGTTCGTCTGGTCCGCCGCGGCAGGCGAGGGTGACGCCGGGCAGGTCATCGACGGTGGGCGGCCATTGGCCGCTGCCCGTCTTGCCGCCGAACCAACGGGTGACGAACTCCACGTACGTCACGGATTTCTCCGGTGGGTTCGCGGTACTGCGTAACGCCGGCGTGACCGCCAGGTGCGCCTTCATGATGTCGAACGGGTGCCACATTGCACGCTCCGGTTGCGAGTCACTTGCTCAGTTGTTCGTAAACGCGATCGGCAAACCGTCGGGTCGCGGCGGTCAGCTGGGCATAGGGCGTGTCGACGATGTCGACGAGGCCGTACTGGCCGTTCTCGCCTTCGAGCGTTCGCCCGGAGGCCGGCTGGTCGGAATACTGGAACCAGTGTGCCCCGACGACAGAAGGATTGTTCAACGCGTGGGTGATGAACGTCTCGTATCCGGCGACGCGGTCGGCCTGGGTCTCGACTTCATTGCCGCCGCCGTAGAAGAGCCCGACGTCGGTGGCACCGAAGCTGTACTCGGTGATCATCATCGGCACGTCGAAGTCGTCCAGCGTCGTGTCGGGGGTGTCGGCATAGGTGTTGTAGCTGATCACGTCGCAGAACTCGGCCGCCGCTTCGCGTGCCGCCTGGTTGCGCGTATGAAACCGGCAGCCGAGGTATAGCGGGTTGGGCGTAACGGACCGAATCGCGTCACGGGTGGTCTTGAAGTAGGTGCGGGCAAACTGTCGGTGGAATGCCTTCTGGTCCTCGATGGCCGCCGGAGAGTCCGGCGCGGTTGTGCTCGCCAGCAGGTTTTCCCAGGACAGGTAGTCGGTCGCCCAGGCTTTGTTCAGTGCGTCGATGGTGCGGTACTTGGTCTTCAGGTCATCGACCATCGCGATCTTCGCCGGCTGTTCGCGCGGGGACTGGAGGGTCCACAGGCCCAGCGAGTGCTCGCTGCCCCACGGCAGTTCGTTGTCGACGAAGTAGCCGATGCACCACGGGTCGTTGAGGCTCTTGCCCTCCTCGGCACGCAGGCGGTCGACGACGGCTTGCGCGTAGGCCGGGTCGTACGGGTCGCGGAAGGCCCGGGGGCTGCCCACCAACCGCGGCCCGGAGAAGCCGAGGTTGACGGTGTAGGGCGTGCGCCGCATGAGGTAGGTCGGCTCGTGTGACCAGTTACCGATGGTGTTGAAGCCCCAGAAGCGCAGCCGGCGGTGCGCGACTTCGTCCGACGTAGCGTCCCAGTCCGGGCCGTACTTTCGCAGCAGGTTGGCCCAAGTGAAGTTGAACGAAAGCGGCGTTGTGCCGGCGTAGTCATACTTAACCGCCCGGACGTCGCTCAGCACGAACGGCTTCATGTCCGGCTGCGTCCAAGGCTCGCCGCCGAACCAGTCCTCGCGGCGTTCGATCGGCGTGGGGTCCATCTTGCGGACACAGTTCACGCCGTGCGAGAAGAAGAGGTAGCCCTCGGGGTCCACCAGCCACCAGCGGCCGCCGTGCTTTTGCGTGCGGAAGAAGCCGGTGGCCTCCAGTCGCGGCCCGTCGGCGTAGCCGCCGAAGCGGCTCCAGTTCCTCGGCCCGCTGTCGTCGACGAGTTGCGTTTGCTCCCGTTCGTACTGCTGTTTCAGTTGCAGTTCGCTATGCACCTTGCCCGGCCAATCGCGGTGGACGTACTGGCCGAACTCGTCGAAGGCGGGGAAGAAATTATCAACGCTTCCCATGTCCTGCGGCTGGCCCTTCATGCCGATCAGCCGGACAGACCAGCCCCGCTCCTGCTCATGGCCGGGCGGCGGCGCGTTCAACTGGGGCAGGCCGTCGGGCAACGGGACGGCCACGGGGATGAACTCCACGGCGTCGATGGTCACGTACCCGCTCGTGCCGGTGTTGGAGAGGGTCACGGAGCCGCTCTTGCCCGCTTCGAAGCGGTGGGTGCCGACGTAACGTGAAGTCTCAGCCTCGGGGAGCGTGCGCTGGTCCAGTTCGTAGTGAAAAACGCCGTCGGCAGCGCGGACGGTCACCGGCACGTTGCTGGCGCGGTTGGGGTGCGGCGTGAAATGCAGACGCACCGCGTAAAGCCCGTCGGCGGACATCTCTGGTACGAACCGCAGGGTGCTTTGGCCCTTGTCCTTGTTGCCGTCGTGGAGATATCGCGGCCCGATGAACTTGGGCGCGGACGTTGCCGGTACCCACGTGCCGCGAAACTCGCTGTCGACGTCGTCGACGATCACACGCTTCGCATCGTCCGGCGGCGGCACGGCAGCGGCCCTGCGCGACGGCGCTGCCACCGGGATGAACTGCACGGCGTCAATCGTCACGAAGCCGTCGGTCCCCGTGTTGGAGAGCGTTACCGCGCCGCCCTTGCCCGCCTCGAAGCGGTGGGTGCCGACGAGGTAGGAACGCTCTCCTTCGGGGAGCGTGCGCTGGTCGACCTGGTAGTCGAACACGCCGTCGGAGGCCTGAACCGAGACCGGCACGTTACTCGCCCGGTTCGCATGCGGTGTGAAGAACAGCCGAACCGCGTATAGGCCGTCCGACGGAAGCTCCGGCACGAACCGCAGGGTGCTCTGGCCCTTGTTCTTGTTTCCGTCGTGAAGGTAGTGCGGCCCGATGAAGCCGGTTGCGGATGTGGCCGAAACCCAATTGCCGCGGGACTCGGCCTCGACGTCGTCGACGACCACGCCCTTCATGTGATCCGGCGGCGGCAGTGCCCGGTCCAGCACCTGGCCTTGTGCGAGCAGTATCGCCTCGAGCTTTTCGTACGGCACGGCCTGAACGTCAACCCCATCCTGCACCGCGATTGCCGCCGCGACGCCGGCGCTGTGGCCCATGACCATGAACTGCGGTTCCATCCGAATCGAGCACCACGCCACGCCGGAGGAGGACATGCAGACCGGCACGAGCAGGTTGCGGCATTCCTCACGCCTGGGGGTGATGCTGCGGTAGCTGATTTCGTACGGCAGCGTTCTTCCGCCCACGCCGCCTTCGGTGGCGACGTCGCCGTTGGGAATCACGACCCGCGCGACGCGGTGGGAGTCCATGAAGTACGAGCCGAGCCCGATGCTGTCAGGCTTGTCCAGCGCTTCGGTCAGGTCGAGCGCCGTCATGACGTGTTCGCCGAGCATGCGTCGGCCGACACGGACATAAAGCTGGTGCGGCCAGTTGTTGTTATCCGCGAACTCGTCCCTGGCCAAGCCCCACTCGTTCGCTTCATCTCGGACGGCCTGCGGGACGCGCTCGTCGGTGGTCAGGAAGTAGAGCAGCCCGCGGACGTAGCGTTCATGTTCCTGCCAGATCTCTGCACGCCGCTGGTAGCTGGCTTCGGGGTATTCCCAACTGCCGTTGTGCAGGTTGGTGGAGATGTTGACGCCGGGCTTGTTGTTGGTGTCGGTCTTGCCGTTGGGCACCTCGGCCAGGTTGATGATTTGCCCGAGGGTCATGTCCGGCTTGTCGGCGAAGTTCTGCAGCAGCAGCACGTACCGCCGTGCGTCGTAGCCGTCGGGCCGGGTGTTAAACGGAACGCGGTTGGCCGGGTCGCGGGTCATGCACAGGCGGAAGGTGTAGCTCATGATCCGCTTGTCCGCGGAGCCGACCGGGCCTGACGGCTCGGCGACGTCCGGAAGCATGCCCTGCCCGTCATAGGCGATGCCGGGCTTCCGCATCGGGATCAGCGGGCGCACGCCGGCGCGTTCTTCGCCGTATTGCCCTGTCGACTCTCGGCCGACGGTGTAGCTGACACCGGCCTGGGCCATCAGGTCGCCTTCGTAGGTGGCGTCGATAAACATTTTGGCGCGAATTTGCGTGCCGTCCTCCAGCGTCAGGGCCACGATTCGTGGACCCTGTTTTTCCACCCCGGCCAACCGCG
>JBHJOM010000145.1:0-5684 GCA_050329715.1 Phycisphaerae bacterium | reverse complement strand
GCAGGCGCTGCTGGACCTTGCCGCCACGGCCGCGGCGACGCCCCGCCAGCAGGTGGACTGGCGGCTGGCCCGCGTGGAGGCGATGCACGCCTCCGACGGCCGGGGCAGGCTGGCGCTGTTCCAGGAGATCCTCGACGAGCCGGCCCTGCGGGCCGTGCCTGTTTACGGCGAGCAGCAGCAGCAGGCCTCCGCCGGCGCGCTGGCCGCCACGAAGATCGCCGAGTTGATCGAATCCCAGGGCCGGCAGGTGTATGCGGGCGTCGAAGTCCGTGCGATGGCGGCAATGGAGCAGGCGCGCCTCGCCGAGGACCCCGCCGCCCTGCTGGAAGTGACCGACCGCTTCCCCAACGCCCGTGCCGCCGCCGAGGGCATCCGCCTCGCCGCCGACGCGTTCATGGAGCGAGGCCGCCCGCTGGAAGCCGCGGCCGTCTACCGCCGCCTGCTGGGCGCCGCCGAGAACGCCAACGCCCGCGCCGACCTGCTGGAGTCCGCGGCCGTGGCCTACGCCCGCGCCGGGCGTGACCAGGCCGCCCTCGAACTGATGCGTCAGGCCGCCTCGGTCGACGCGATCCGCCCGTTGTCCGGCCCGCTGCTGGGCGCGAACAGCCGCCCGCTGCTGGCCGGGGACGAGGCACCGACGCGCACGCGTGCCGTCGCCCGCCTCGCCGCGCAGGTTGCCGAGGCCGCCAGTGCCGCGTTGCCGAAGGTGGACCTGCCACGGATCGACCCGGAGACGCGGTTTGAGAACCCCGCGCCCCAGCCGCTGGCCGACGGGGTGAAGCTGGCGCGTGCCAGCCGCATCCTCGCGCCGCTAGGAGCCGGGCGGAACGACCGCCTGGTGAGCTACTCGGACGAGGGCGTGAGCGTCTGGCAGGCCGGGGAGCAAAAGCCGCTGGCCGCCGGGCTGCTGCCGGGCCGGGAGTTTGACCGCCTGGCGTGGACGGACGGGGGCCTGCTGCTCGTCGGCCGGCGCGACGCCGCCCTGCTGGACACCAGCTCGCTGGACGTCCGCTGGAGCACCACCTTCGCCGAGCCGAACCAAGCCTGGCGGGAGGACGGGCAGGACGCCAGACAGTTCGGCCCGAGCTTCCAGCCGACGGCGCTCGCCGGCGAGGTGCTCGTCTCGGCCGTGGCCGGCGGCGTCGTCGGCATCGACCTTTCCGACGGCAGCGAAACATGGCGGCTCCAGGAGCCGGGCACCGTCAGCCGCCTCGTCGCCGATGACGCGTACGTCGCCGCCGCCGTGAACAACGAGGCCGTCAGCGACCTGCTCATCCTCGAGGCCCGCACCGGCGTCGTCCGCACGCGGCGACAGTTCGAACGCAACGACGAGAACGGCGGCATCCGCAACATGGCCCTCTCGCCGGGCGGGCGGCTCGTCTACCTCCTGCCGGACAGCATCGTCGCACTCGACCTGGCGCTGGCACCGGCCGAGCCGGCATTCACCGTCCGCCTGCCCGCCGGGGAGCGTGGCCCGGCCTTCGCCCAGAGCAACGGCCCCGGGCAGCTCGTCGTCGAGGACGGCCGCGTCCTGGTCGTCTCACACGCACAGACGCCCGAACGCCGCATCCGCGCCTACAACCTGCTCGACGGCAAACCCGTCACCTTCGATGAAGGCGGCGAACCGGGCAAACCCGGCGAGGCGTTCGTCATCAACACCGAGGCGGAAAGCTCCGAGGTCGTTCGCATCATCCCCGCACCCGGCCGGGCCTACCTCGCAGGCAACCGCAGCCTCACCGCCCACGGCTTTGAAGACGCGGCCAACACCTGGAGCCGCTGGTCTTCGGCCAACACACGGAGCCTCACCCTCGACGTCATCCCCGCACAGGGCCACCTCTTGCTGCTGGAACTCCCCGACGCCAACCTGGCCCGCGGGCAGACGCTGCCACGCCTGCGCCTCAACGCCTTTGACCGCTCCGAGACCGCCAAGGCCCGCGAGTCGGGCATCCTCGACTACCTGGTCGACCTGGAAGACACCAACGGCGTCCTGGCCGGGCAGTGGCAAGTCACCGACGGCGGCATCTACCTCGTCGGCGGGGACAACCTGCTCCGCTACTTCCGCAGCAACGCGCCGTAAGCCGCCCGCGCTCGCCGCGCGCCGCCGCGGGCCTTCGCCCCCGCCTTCGCCCCCGCCTTCGCCCTGGGGCGATCCGGCGGTACACTCGTGACGATGCAAGTTGTAGCCGTCTGGATGACGTTGTTCAGCGTGCTGGTGCCGCTGAAGATGTGGGTGCCGGCCGGGGAGCCGATTCGCTTCCGCCTCGAATCCGCCGCACCCGCCGAGCTGTTCCTCACCGACTTCCTCGGCCGGGAGGTCGCCAGCGACACCGGCCGGCCGCCGGTGCTCGAGCCCGGCAGCACCTTCGACCTGGAAAAACTCTTCCCCGGGCTGCAGGCCGGCACGTACGTGCTGTACGCCCGGCCGCCGGGCGAGCCGGGGTTTCTGGGCACCCCGGTCGTCGTCAGCGTCCGGGCCGACCCGCGCATCAACGCCCCGACCGACCCGATGGTCGTCAAGCTCGAGCCGCTGCGGTACGCGCGCATCACCACCGACGCCGGCGTGATGCAGGCCGGCTTCTACTACGACGTCGCGCCGCACACCGTCACCAACTTCATCCAGCTCGCCGAGCAGGGTTTCTACGACGGCCTGACGTTCCACCGGATCATCCCCGGCTTCCTGGTGCAAGGCGGCGACCCGCGTGGCGACGGCACCGGCGGCCCGGGCTACCAGATCGACGCGGAGTTCAACGACCGCCCCCATTCCGCCGGCGTCCTGTCCATGGCCCGCCAGACCGACCCGATCGAACGCCAGGGGGCCGAGCCGCGCCAGCAGGCGGCCAACTCCGCCGGCAGCCAGTTCTTCATCACCCTCGACTACACCGCCGGCCGCCGCCTCGACCGCCGGTACACCGCCTTCGCCAAACTGACCGACGGCCTGGACGTCCTGAACACGCTGTCCGACACCCCCCTGGCCGACGAGACGACGTTCCGCCCCGAGACGCCGCCGACGATCCGCCGCGTGGAGATCCTGCCCGTCACGCCGGACGACAACCCGTACGACCGGCTCTTCAGCGCCGACGATGAGATGCCCACCCTCGACGGCTCGGCCGCGGAGTGAGCCGTTTTGAATCGGGAGCGGATGCTACGCAGAGATCACGGAGGACACAGAGACCGCAGAGGGGAAGAGACGGGACAGGTGTGGGTTTGACCACGCCAGCCTCGTACCGGCCCGAGCCACTTTTGCTCCCCTGCGATCTTTCCATCTCCGCGTCCTTTGCGCCTCGGCGGCGCCAAAGACGGTCGATGCCTTCGCGAGCGCATGAGATCGCCCCCCGGGCCGGCGCATTGGCCTGTCGTCGCGGTACTGGTAAGATCGACGACCCGCCACCGTTGGAAGACGGCCGGGCCGATGCAAGCGGCGGTCGTGAACCGGGTCAGGTCCGAGAGGAAGCAGCCCTAAGCGTTCCCGTCGCGGTGCCGTCGTCACCCGGTCGTCTTCCAGCGGTGTTTGCGTTCGGGTAACGGAGGGTCGGCGGGAAGGGATCGAGGGGAAGACGAAATGAGCAATAAGCAAGGAACCAATGACCAATTGAAGCCCCGTTGGTCATTGGTTCCTTGCTTATTGCTCACTCCGCCGTCGGGCGTGAAGTGTACCGCCGCCGCGGTCGGCAAGTGTACCGCCGCCGCGGTCGGCTCCAGCGGCGGGTTATGCCTCCGGCCGAAGCCGCCACCAGTTGGCGATCGCCAAGGCAAGGACGATCACCGCTCCCACGAAAACGCCGGCGACGGCACCTTGCCCGACGCCTGTCCCGATGCCGACTTGGACTGCATCAAACGCAGGCTGCGTCGCGGCGGTCGCGAACACGCTCGGGTAGTAGCCAGGCAAGAGCGCGGCGATCACGCGCCCGAGGAGCCCGCCGGCGATCGCGCACACGATCACGGAACCAACGAACACGACGAGTGCGATCAACAGTTGACCCGACAACCAGACATACCAGCGGGAACGCGCTCGCCGCTGCAAGTCGCGGGCACCGGGTGCTTCGTAGGCGATCGGCTGTTCCTGCACTGGGCTCGTCCTCCGAAGGTGCAACGCGTGGTCCATCTGCGCTAGCGAAAACCAGCACGACAATACCCAGACTCACGCCCGCCGCCCGGAACCGCACCGTGGCGGCGGGAACGGCCTTCGCCAGCATTCCGGGTCAGGGTAGCATGCCGTCGCGGCGGGCGGAACGTCGGCGCAGCGGCCTTAGCCCGGGCCGGACGGCCTCGTCCTTGAACTGCTGCGAGTAACGCTTCCTGGTCATGATGTTCGCTCCTTCGGCAGGTGATCTACCCGCCACGTGAGCGTCCACCACTCGTGGGCAAGGCCAGATCTTTACAGAAGAACCTCGCCCCCTTGGATGACGCCCTCTCGCAGGGTGTCATCGGCACCACGCCGGCGCAAGCGAAGCCGCGGGCGCACCAGGGGCGCACGCGGCTTCGCCTGTTTTGGACTGTCGGTCGACCGCGGTCAGGCCTGCCGGCGGCGACGCATGGCCATGAGGCCTGTGCCGACGAGCACGACGCCCGACGTCGGCTCGGGGATCGTCACCTCGATGACGCCGATGAACGGCGAGAAGCCCCCGCCGCTGGCGAACTCCACGACCAGATAGCCCCTGCCGTCGTCGGTCAGGGCGATCTGTTGCGACTCGATGTCGAGGATCGTCGCGTTGAGCATTTCCTGACTCAGGTCGTCGTAGTAGCTGAAGGTGTCTCCCACGCCGATGAGCGGGACCAGCGGGCCGTCCCCCTCGCCGAAGAAGACGGTCTCGGGGCCGCCGTTCTTGGCCGTCCAGACGCTCAGGTGCTGGTCGAGGTTGTTGAGGGCGATCGAGCCGATGGCGTTGAGGGTGATGCCCGAGATGACGTCCCCCTCGCGGGCGATGATGTCGGCGCCCAGGGCGAGGTATCCGTCGGCGGCCGTGTTTCCGTCGGTGTCGCCGGCGGAGAGGACGGTGCCGTTGTTGTTCACCTGCACCGGCACGCCGCCGCCAAGGTTGTCGAAGTTGTCGCCGTCGCCGGTGGGGTCGCCCTCGCGGTAGAGGACGGTCCGGTCACCTGTGCTCAGGTCGGTGAGGAAGACCGTCTTGTCGTTGACACCGGTGATGCCGGCCCCCTGGACGTCGACACCGGCGACCACATAACGACCGTTGGTCGAGACGTTGTAGTCGTCGGAGATGCCCCCCTGCCGCGGCAGGCTGCCGGTGGTCGAGTTGGAACCGACCGTCAGCCCGCCGGGGAGAACCGTCGAGCTGCCGACGCCACCGGTGCCGCCCTGAATCACGATCTCGAACGTGGGGGTGGTGTCGTAGTCGCGGATGCGGACCAGACTGCGGTCGGTCCAGGTCGCGGCGTCCGGGCCGAGGTTGACCACGGCATAGACGTCGCCGTTGCCGGCCATGCGCACGTTGAAGACGCTGCCTGCGGCGAAGACGCCGGTCAGGAACTCGTCGCCGGTGGTCAGCAACCGGCCGGCGTCGGTCACCACCGTCTGTGAGGTGGAAGCCGGCAGAGACGCGGAGTAGGCCCAGCCGCCGGCGTCGCTGATGCCCATCTGCGTGGGAATGGTGACGCTGTTGATCGAGGGGTCGGAGGTTGCGAAGAAGATGACGTCGCTGTTGAACGTGACGTAGGTGCCGATGCCG
>JBHJOM010000144.1:0-11654 GCA_050329715.1 Phycisphaerae bacterium | reverse complement strand
TTTTGACACACCCGTGACTGGCGGCGGGTTGACGGTGCGCACGAAGGATCAGGACTTCGCGGTCGCCAAAGCCGTGTACTTGAAAGCGTCCCACAACCGAGAGTTCAACGACGCTCTATCAAAGGCGTTCTACTTGGGATACGTCGTCGCTGAGTGTAAGACCAACCTTGACAAAACAATGTTTCAAGAGGCGGTCGCCACGGCGCATGATTCCAAGTCGGCCGTCACCGGATCCAAGTACTATCTATTGTGCGAATGGCTGGACATGACCCCGACGAGCACTGCACCAACGTCGATTGATGAGGTCATTATCCTGCGGAAGCAGAAGCGAATATCCTCCAACATCCGTGCCGCGTATGGAACGAATGAAGGCAGGAAGAAGGGACGGGACGCCTTTGTGAGGTTTCTGATGGCCAACCCATTCCGCCCAGAGATGTTCCTGCGATTCGTCAATCACATCACGGGACTGCTTGGCGTTGAGGCGCCACAGGAGAACGTGGTATTGGATAAGGGTTTCTTTTGAAAGGAACACAGGGCCTCTTGGCCGTCATCGCGCTGGGCGGCATTCCCAACAAGGTGCAGGTGGGCGACATGGGCGTCGACGGCCGCATCTTCCCCGTCGGCACCAAGCCGCTCGATCAGGACAGCATGTTCGCCGGCGACTGGTTCCCGATCCAGGTGAAGCAGGTCGACAAAGTCGGTCGGCCCGACATCGACGCCTTCGAGGCCGTCATGATGCGCGAAGACCTGCAACGCGGCTTTTTCGTCAGCTTCGGCTACACCCACGACGCCGAACAAGAAGCCGCCGCCTTCCACAAACGCACTGGCCGCCTCATCAAACTCCTGACGGTTCAGGAGATACTTGACGAGGAGCATGTGCAGAAGATGTAGGCTTGCTGATTCGGCAAGGAGATCGGCAAAGACTTCCGCGGCGCGTCCATAAAAAATATGGACAGATGGGTTGTTGACCGGGACCACTAGCCCGTGTACAGTGGTTGCATGGCTATAGTCGAACCGACCATTGACGAACTTGATTCGTTCATCAAGACCCAGACGGCGCAGGGCCGGATTGGCCAAACCTCTGGAAGCAGCATGCTATCGACGATCCGTCGGATCAAGCCGATGCTTGAGCCCCAGGAAGCCTCAGATGTAGAGTCTTTGGACCTTGCCGGGCTCATGCACAGGTTCGCCAACTTGACCCGTGGAGAGGTTAGCGCGAACACAATGGCGTCGTACAAGTCGCGGCTTACCAGCGCCATCAAGATGTTCTCAGAGTGGCGTGCGAATCCGAGTGGCTGGAGGCCCAGAGGTGGTGGCGGACCCAAGCCTAAGCCAAAGAAGCAACCGAAACCCGGGAGAGTGGATGTACCCAGCCACGACGAGCTTGCTTCGGCAGAGTCGCCCGAAGCTTCGCCGGCTCAAGATGGCAAGCACATTGTCTATCCATTTCCACTAAGGGACGGCGTCATTGTCAGGCTGCATGGACTTCCAACAGACCTGAAGCCCGCAGACGTTGAGCGAATATCGCAGTTTCTGAGGTTACTTTGCGTTGACTGAGCGACGCGGAGAACCCTCGAAAAAGCCCAAGGTCACTTGCAATGACCTTGGGCTAAATCAATCTCCCACGGGTGGACGAGCCGCCCAACGGGAGGCCGGACAGTGTCGCCCGGCTCTTGCCAGCAACAAGAGCATTTACAAAGACACGGCCGGTGTCAAGTGGCTCCGAAAGGATGCTTAGCCGTGGCAGATCCGCACGGCTCGTCGCCGCCGGCACCGCCCGGCTTCCGGTGGGTGTTCTGCAAGTCCTTCTTGCATTACATCACCAAGAAGCCCGTGTACCGGAAGAACGGCGGTTACTTCCGCTTCCTCGTACGCTGCTAAGCAGCACCGGCCGGTGGTTTGACCACCGGCCGGTTTTGTCCATGGATGCTTTATGTGGATTGAGTGTGGTCGCTAAGGTCGTAGACCCCTCTGAACCGGCGTGTTGACTCCACCGACCTGCCGGGGCAGCAAGCCGGGTTGACGTTCCTAAGCGGGGTGACGCTGCCGCGACAACGTCTCGATGACCAGGAAACGCGACACGGCTTGGTCGGGCGTGGAGCTCGTTCGACGCGCTGCGCTTGCTCACGATGACACGCCGGGGAGGTAGGGCCGACCACCGAAGCCGCCCTCGTCCCCGCCGCCGCCGTTGGGGGCAAAGCGGCCTTTGGCCGACACGGGCGGGACGCCCGTGCCACGGTGGTGGTGTCGGCCCCGGCCGGGCGGGCATCTGGGGTTCAGTAGCAGGGTGCGGGTTAGGCAACAGGCAGCCGGCAACAGGCAGCAGGTCCGACTTCTGACTTCTGACTTCCTCACCCTTCGTGCCTCCGTGCCTCCGTGCCTCCGTGCCTTCGTGCCTTCCCCCCTTGATCCCTCGATCCCCCTTCCCTCGATCCCTTTCCACCAACCCTTTCTCTGGCGGCAACCCTACCCGACAGCCGATATCAGGTGCATCTACCCACGGAGGTCTGCCCTGATGTCTCGCTCGTTCCTGTCGTCGACTGAACCCGGCTTGAAGCTTGCCGACGGGGCCGAGCGGCGGCGGGGGTTGCGGATTCGGCAGAGTCGGCCGGTGAAGGTGTTTGATGCGCGGACCGGGCGGTACCACGCGGCGGTGACGTGCGATGTTTCGTCCTCCGGGTTGCAGGTGGACTTGCCGGCGCGGTGCTTCGCCGAGGTGGGGCACTCGTTGCGGGTTCATGTGGGGACAGGGCACGCCGGGCAGCCGTTGGCGAACCGCCGGCAGATGATCCCGGCGAAGATCGTGTGGCTCCGCCGGGGTGGCGAGGGGCGGCTGCGGGCGGGGTTGGAGTTCATGAGCCACATCGCCTGCCAGCTCGAAGCGGCTTGAGAACACCGGTCACGTATGCTGGACATAGGGTGCCCGCGGGGTGGACTTGCGGTGGACATGGCCACGCTTTTTCTGGACACACGATGACCTAGCGGCCTGAAACAGGGCGCAAATCCTGGACGTACGGGCGGTTGCCGACGTAGCCGATTTCGGAGTCGTAGGCGACGGTGCCGTAGCTGCCGTGGTCGTCGAAATAGGGCGAGGCGAGCCGGGGGGTGTAGCGGTCCAGCCGTCGCTCGTAGGCGGCGAAGCGGACGGCGAGGTTGCGGGCATTGACCGTGGAGTCGAGGTAGGCGGCGGCGGTGTTCTTGGCGATACGCAGTTGCTGGACGGCCTGGCGTGCCTGGGCGATGCGCGGGTCGTTTCGTAAAGCCTGCTCGTGGCTGAACTTAAGGGCGGCGAGCTGGTTGCCGGCGTCGCGGAGGCGCTGCAGAGCGGCGGCGACGGGGGCGGTGGCCAGCAGGTCGGCCTCGGCGGCCGACATGCGCTGTGCGGCCTCCAGGCGGGCACCGGCCAGGGCCGTAAGTCTTGACTGGGACGGGGTTTCGGCGGCGTTTTCCTCGCGAATCTCGGCGTCGAGGGAGGCGAGCAGGCGGGCGAGGCTCTGGTAGTCCTCGTCGTCCGCCAGGGGGGCCAGGGCCTCGTTCCGGGCGGCCCGGTAGGCCTCGCCCGCCCGGTCCACCGCAGCCTGGGCCTGCTGGTAGTCCGGGGAGTTGCGAAACGCCCAGTCGGCCTGGCGGAAGAGGTTGTTGAAGTTGGTCTCGGCGGTGATGAAGGTCCAGTTGGTGGCGACGAAAGCCGCCCGGGCTTCGGGGACGCGGCGGATCTCGGCGTAGGGTGCGGGGCCGGCGTAAGTCTCTTTCCAGAAGGGACTTGTG
Source organism: Phycisphaerae bacterium (assembly GCA_050329715.1). Lineage (GTDB taxonomy): Bacteria > Planctomycetota > Phycisphaerae > Tepidisphaerales > Tepidisphaeraceae > DAIOTR01. The sequence goes on along the minus strand of JBHJOM010000144.1, from coordinate 7,886 downwards.
GCCTGGTAGTCGCCGGGGTTTTCGGCCGGGCCGGCGTCGCGTGGCGCGAGGGCCTGGCGCTCGCCGAGGTTCAGCGGGTCGCCGAGGGGGCGGTGGGTGTCGCGGGTCGTCTGCCCGAGGGCGGGCACCGCCGCGGCGGCGGCCAGTACGACGGCCGGGAGGATCGGGAGTAGGGCTGCTTTGAACATCGTCGGCTCCATGGCTGGCACACGTCGGCCGACCGGTTGGCGCGCGGAGGGCTCCGGGCAGGCAGACGCCTGAGTTTAACGAACGTTAGGCCGTCGCGCAGACTTTCTGTACGGAATCGGATAAAAGCCGGTCTAAATGAGCGAAATCAAGCTGAAACAGGCCCGTGTGGCCGAGTTCTGTGGGCGTTACGGCCTTGACGGCGTGCTGCTGACCCGCCGCCACAACTTCGCCTGGGCCACCGCCGGGCGGGACAACCGCATTCCGGACAACTCCGACACCGGCATCGCCGCCGTCCTCATGACGCCGGACAGCCTGACCTGCCTGTGCAACCGCATCGAGTCACCGCGCATGCGGGACGAGGAACTCGCCGGCCTGCAGGTGCCGGTGGTGGAGTTCCCCTGGCACGACGCCGCCGCCGGGGCGAAGGCGGTTGCCGAGGTGATCGCCGGGCGGAAGATCGCGGCGGACATGCCCTTAGCCGGGCTCGATTTGCCCGTTATTCCCCAAGATTTCGCTGAATTGCGCCGAAGCCTCACCGAGCCGGAGGTCGCCCGCTTCGTCGAAGGCGCCCAACGCACCGCCGACGCCCTGGAGGCCAGCGCCCGCGCCGCCGAGCCGGGCATGACGGAGTTCGAGTTGGCGGCCAGCACCGCCGCCGAGTGCTACCGCCGCGGCGTGGTGCCGGTGGTGAACCTCATCGCCGTGGACGACCGGATCGACACCTTCCGCCACCCGATTCCCACCGGCCGGCAGCTTTCGAAGCGGGCGATGCTGGTCATCTGCGGGTGGTACGGCGGGCTGATCAGCAACCTGACGCGGTTCGTGCACTTCGGCGAGCCGGACGCGGAATTGCTGGCAAAACGGCAGAAAGTCGTCGACATTGACGCCGCCGTGAACCTCGCCACCCGCCCGGGGCGGACGCTGGGCGAGATCTTCGCGGACCTGCAGGCCGCCTACGCCAAGGCCGGCTTCGCCGACGAGTGGCAGAACCACCACCAGGGGGGCATGGCCGGCTACCTCGGGCGTGAGGCGTTTGCGGACCCGGGCAGCAGCGTGGTCGTCCCGCCGGACTCGGCGTACGCGTGGAACCCGTCCGTTCCCGGCTTCAAGAGCGAGGACACGTACCTCTGCCGTGGCGACGGCGGTTACGAGTGCCTGACCAAGTGCGGCGCCGACTGGCCGCAGGTGACCGGCGAGAGCGAACTTGGCCCGCTGGTGCGTGCCGACATCCTCGTGAAATAGCCGTTAAAACGACAAAGCGGGCCTCGGCGTAGCCGCCGAGGCCCGGTTTGTATGAGCTGACTGCGTCTACTTCGATTAGTACTTGACGCTGCACCCGTACGGCTTGGTTTCGGGGGTACTGACGGACTGCCCGGCGAGCAGTTCGTCAAGCGCCTTGGCGACGTGGTTGTCGGCCTTGGCCACGTCCTCGGCATTCGCGCTGCTGATCGAGTCGATCGCGCCGGCGTAGACCAGGTTGCCCTCGGCGTCGATGACGTACATGTGCGGCGTGGTCTTGGCACCGTAGGCCTTGCCGACGTTGCCGGCGGCGTCGTCAAGCAGCGGACGGTTGATGTTCCACGACCCGGCGATCTCCTTGTTCTGCTCCACGTTGCTAAAGCTGGAGCTGTCGATCGCCAGCCAGACGACGCCCTTTTCGGTGTACTTCTGGGCGAGGTTGTTCATGTCGCCGTTCTTGTAGTGCTTCACGACGAAGGGGCACTGGTCGTTGAACCACTCGAGCACAACGATCTTGCCGCGGTGGTCCGAGAGGCTCACCGCGTTGCCGTCCTGGTCCATGAGCTTGAAGTCCGGCGCGGCAGCGCCCAGCTTCGCCTCGGCCGGGGCGGCCGACTTCATCGCCATGGAACCGGCGGCCATCAGGCCGACCACGGCCACGGCGGCCAACGAAAAGAGGAACTGCTTCATAAATGTCTCCAGTCTCACCCGCAGTGCGGGCTAGGAACCTTGGGTCTTCACCGGCACAACGACACCGTGTCGTTGGCCTTTGTCATCCTTGAACGTCAACACCGTTTCGAGCGACGCCGGCACCTCGCCGTACGCTTTGGTCGTGAACGTAACGGTCGTCCTGCGGTCGCCGGCCTTCACCGTGACGTCTTCGACGCCCAGTGCATTTGTCGTCGCCGGGTAGAACGCGACGTCAGCCACCGGACCGCGCCAAGTCATGTCGATGGTGTGCCGGTCGCCTCGCGAACTGGTCGACACATTGGCGACAAACGCCGAGTCGGTCGCGGCGACGGGGAAGGCACCCGACGTCTGCTCGAACAAGCCCGGCCGGGCGGCCTCGGGCGTGAGCGGCACCGACACCGACGCCGCGGCCCGCAGGCAGATCGCCTCGCAGACGAGGTAGTCAACGTCCGCCGAGATCGCATCGCCGGCTGCCGGCTCGTAGCCGTCCGGCGGCGTGACGGTCGCCGTGAGCAACGCCGACTTGCTGTAGCCGAACGTCTCGATGCCGCCGAGGATGTACGTGCTGGGAATGGGGTACTGCAGGTCGGTGACTGTGAACCCGTCGGGCAGGTTCCAGGTGACTTTCGGCGGGATGCCCGCCTCGCCGGGGTTCTTCCAGTAGATGTGCCAGCCGTCGGCCATCTCAAAATGGAGGCCCACCTCAAATGGCTTGGTGAAGTCGTCGGTCGCGGTGACGAGTTCGACCGAGACATATGCATTCCCGGCCGGCTGATCCGGGGCACCGGCGGCAGGCGGGGTCGCCACCCATGCGGACAGCGTAAGGATCGTCAGAACGGCAAGGTGTTTTCGGTATGGCAGCATGGGTATCGGTCGACGTGATGGAGAGCGTCGCGTGTTACGGGCAACGGTAGACTCGCAGGTTCGATTGCGACAAGTAAGCCAAAAAAAGAATCCATCCCGTCCGCAGATGTAAAACTCCGAGGAGCCGCTGCCAGCAGTGGTTGCCCCCCGGCGGCAGGTGACGGCAGAACGCGGCGGGTGGAGAGCGGCGGGCGGATGAGCGGCCGGTTAAACCTGCCGGCTGGGGGCCAGATACAGTGTGCAACAACCCGATTCCACTGGCTTTGGGGGTGGGCCGCAGCTAACATCCCGCGAAACGTCGGCAAGAGGTCGGTTCCTGTTCGCATCAGGGCTGCCTTGCGATTGGCAATCGCCAGGTGTGCAACCTGCGGACTGCAAACAGGGTCCGGCCCGCAACACGAGGGCCTTGATGGACCACGACGTGTACAGCCTGAACGCCACCTCGCCGTACGGCAACGCCGCGGGTGCCGCCACGCCTGCCCTCTCGGCGAGCGTTCTGGTGCTCAACCGCTACTACCAGGCGATCCGGATCATCAACGTCCGGCGGGCCTTTTCCCTGCTCTGCAAGGACCTGGCCGAGGTCATCCACATCGAGACCGACGGCGAGAAGGTCGTCGAGTGGCAGAACCTGGACTTCGGCAGCTGGCAGGAGCTTTCGGAGCTGCGCAGCAGCTTCGAGCCCAGCGGCTTCGACTGGATTCATACCGTGCGGTTCCCCATCGCCGTGCCGCGGATCATCCGCCTGCTGGGCTACGACAAGCTGCCCCGCCAGGAGGTGAAGTTCAACCGCCGCAACATCTTCGCGCGGGACGCCAACCGGTGCCAGTACTGCGGCAAGCGGTTCCACACGTCCGAGCTGTCGCTGGACCACGTCGTGCCGCGCAGCCAGCAGGGCCCGAACACGTGGGCGAACATCGTCACGTGCTGCATCAAGTGCAACGTGAAGAAAGGCGGCCGAACGCCCGTGCAGGCGAACATGAAGCTGCTCAAGGAGCCTGTCAAGCCCAAGCGCAGCCCGGCCGTGAATGTGCGTCTGTCGGACAAGCGGTACGCAAGCTGGAAGCAGTTCCTCGACGAGGCCTACTGGACGGTGGAGCTGAAGTAGCGGCGTGACGTCTGCCGTCCCCGTCTTCCGTTGCCGTCTTCCTTCGGCCGGGGCCTGTCGGCCGGGACCTGTCGGCCGTCGCCCTACCCGGTGCGGAGCGCCTTGATCCGCTGCTGCACGTCGCGGTAGCCGAAGTCCCACTGGGCAAGCTGGCTGTAGTTCTTCAGGGCGCGGTCGGTTTCGCCCTTCTTTTCCAGGGCTCGGCCGTACCAGTAGTGCATTGCCTTGCTGCGGTCGTCCCCCTTCATCTGGTACCGGCCGACCAGCGCCTCGAAGGTGTCGACGGCCTCGTCGATGTAGTCGGCACCCAGGAAGCTGCGTCCCAACAGCAAGGTCGCGTCGTCGCGGAACTTGGGGTCCTGCATCGACTGCTGAAAGAGCGGAATCGAGGCGTCGAACTGCTCCAACTGGAACTGCCGCAGCCCGATCTGGTACTTCAGGCCCATGTCCGTCGGGTAGTTTTCCGCGGCCATTTCGTACTCGGCCAGCTCTTCGGCGGCCTTGGCGCGCATGAACATCTGGTACTGCTGCTTGAGGCTTTCGTCGGTCGGGTTTTTGCCCACGGCCTGGCGGATCTGCCGCTCCTCGCGCGACAGCTGCGCCAGCCGAATGCGGCTTTTGGTGAACCGGAAACGGAACTGCTTCGTCTGCTCGTAAGTCTCCTGGAGCAGGTTCATGGCCTTTTCTTCGTTGGCCGAGTCCTCCGTCTTGACGAGGGCGTCGACGTACTTCATCAGCTTGCCGGGCTCGTTGGGCTCGGCCTTCCACTCGGCCTCGGCCTTGGCGACGGACCGGCTCAGGCTGTCGGCCGAGCGGATGTCCCGGTCCTGCTCGATGAGTTCCTGCTGCTTGTCCTTGTCGCGGATGGAGTCACGGAAGCTGCCGGCACCCTCGTAGCCGCCGGTGTCCATGGTCTGCTGGGCGGCCAGGTTCTTCAGGTCGCTGTTCAGGTCCATGTCCTCGGGCTTCATCTGCACGGCGGCGTTGGTGGCGTTCACGGCCAGGTCCCAACTGCGCAGCTCGCGGAAGATGTCCCGCAGGAGGATGAACTTGCCAAAGTCCCGCTTCTTTTCCGGGAGGTCGGAGTTGGCGCGGAAGAGGATCGGGCCGAGCCAAAGGCAGGTGTCGTAGTAGCCGCCGGCGTAGGCGGCCTTGAGCATGTTGGCCATGTGGTCGATGCTGCCCGGGTCGTAGCTGAGCAGCTTCTCGGCGGTGAGCATCTTGGACTTGTCGTCCTTGCCCTTGCCGAGCTTCATCTGCGCAAACATGCCCAGCGGCTTGCCGCCGGAGACTTTGCGTTTCAGCGAGATGTCGCGCAACTCCCGGTGGGCGTCGATGGCCTCAGGGTCCTTTTCCAGGCCCGAGAGGTACATCTCGATCGCGTAGTCGTAGTTGCCGGTGGCGGCGACGGTCCTGCCGCGCTCGAAAAAGGCCAGGGCCCTCTTCGCGTCCGCCTCGGGCGTCAGGGCGTAACCTTCTGGAATGTCTGACACGGCCTTACCCATAATAATCCGGTGAATCGTTTGGGACCGATCGGCGGCATGCACACAAAAAAGCCGCCCCGACGTCGATGGCGGCAATCCCTCGGACCCTACACGCTAACGACGGACTGACGTGAACGCACCACGGACACTACCAGATCCGTCGAACCCGGCCCGCCGTAGCGGCGTGAATCTACTTCCCAGACATTGAAGGTGTCAACCTAAACACCTACCCTCGCCCGGCCCCACCACGCCCAGCCATGTATCAAGACCTTACGATCATTCACTACCCCGACCCCCGACTCAAACGCCTCTCGGCACCCGTCGAAACCTTCGACGAGGACCTGGCAGCTCTCGCCACACGCATGACGCAGCTCATGCACGAGGCCCGCGGCGTGGGCCTGGCCGCCCCGCAGGTCGGCATCAACAGACGCCTGTTCGTCATGAACGCCACCGGCAAGCCTGAGGACGATAAAGTCTATGTCAACCCGGAGCTTTGCGAGGCCGAGGGGGACGAGTCCGCCGAGGAAGGCTGCCTCTCCCTGCCCGAGATCAACCTGGACGTCCGCCGGAACCTCAAGCTCCGCATCCGCGCGCAGGACGCCGCCGGCAACCCGATCGACGAGTCGGCCGAGGGGTTCGTCGCCCGCATCTGGCAGCACGAGACAGATCACCTCAACGGCATCATGCTGACCGACCGCATGGGCCCCTTGGCCAAGATGCGTTATCGGTCCAAGCTCCGCGAGCTGGAAGCCGCCTACGCCAAGCTCCACCCCGCCCCGACGCCGCCGAAGAAGTCGCTCGGCAAACCGGCCGGCACCGCCGCACGGGCCCGCTCCAGCAGCCGCTTCGGGAGACGCCGGTGAGCCAGCCGCCAGTGAGCCAGCAGCCGGTAAACCAGCCGCCGACGGGCCCGCGGCTTCGCGTCCTCTTCGCCGGCGGCGGGCCGTTCGGCCTGCCGACGCTCACCGCCCTGCCCGCCCGGCACGAGGTCGTCGGCGTCGTCACGCAGCCGGACAAGCCCGCAGGCCGGGGCCGCAAGCTCACGCCCACCCTCATCGCCGACGCCGCGGTTCAACTGGGCCTGCCCGTCATCAAAACCCCCGACATCAACGTCGAGACGCTCCCCGAGACGGACGTGCTGGTGGTCATCGCCTTCGGGCAGAAGCTCGCCGCCGAGGTGTGCGACCGCCCGCGGCTAGGGAGCATCAACCTGCACGCCTCGCTGCTGCCGGCGTGGCGTGGGGCCGCCCCGATTCATCACGCCGTCATGGCCGGCGACCGCGTGACGGGCAACACGGTCATTCGCCTGGCCGAGAAGATGGACGCCGGCCAGATGCTTGGCACCGTCCGCACGCTCATTACCGACACCGACACCACAGGCGACGTGCACGACCGCCTGGCCGAACTCGGCGTGCCGCTGGTGCTGCGTGTGCTTGACGAACTGGCCGCCGGGACCGCCCGCGAGGTGCCGCAGGACCACGCCGCCGCCACGCAGGCCCGGAAGCTGAACCGGGAGCAGGCGGTGGCGGACTTCACGCTGCCGGCCGTCGCGGCCGCCAGGCGGGTCAACGGGCTCTCGCCGTGGCCGGGCTGCCACGTCCGCCTGCTCGACGGCGACGCCGAGACCGACCGCCTCACCCTCGTACGCGTCCGGCCGGTGGACGACTCGCCGACCCACGCCTTAACCACAACCCGGCCGCCCGAGGCAGGGACCGTGAACGAAGCCGGCCACATCACCTGCGGCGACGGCCTGGCCGTGGAGGTGCTGCAGGTGAAGCCCGAAGGCCGACCGGTGATGCCCCTGGCCGACTACCGCAACGGCAAGCCGTGGCGAGTGGGCATGCGCCTGACGGCGTAAGCTGCACCCGCCCCACCGCCTGCTTCCCGCCCGAAACTTCGACCTACCGACCGACCACCTGCCGTACTCACCATGAACGCACGCGACGCCGCCCTGATCGAGATCGACGCCAAACACCTGCCGGGGCTCAAGCCGCGGTCGCTGCGGCGAAGCAACCTGCCCGGCACCCTCTCAGACCGCAACCGTGGGCTGGCCCGGCAGATCGAGCTGGGCGTCGTTCAGCACCTGTTGCATCTGTTGTGGATACTTGAATTCGTCTCAGGCCGGCCGCTGAAGCGTATCGACCCGGCCGTGGCGAAGGTCTGCCTTGTGGGGCTCTACCAGATTCGGTTCATGGACGGCATTCCCGCGTCCGCTGCGGTCGACGAGGCGGTGAACCAGGCCCGCCGCTTCCGCCTGGCCTCGGCCGCGGGGTTCGTGAACGCCGTGCTCCGCAAGGCCGCCCTGGCTCAAGTGG
>JBHJOM010000143.1:0-9780 GCA_050329715.1 Phycisphaerae bacterium | reverse complement strand
GGGCTGACGGCGGTGCCGCAACTGCGGTGGGTGCTGGCCGCGGGCGCGATCACGGCGATGCTGGGCGTGCTGCTGAACCTGGTGCTGGGCCTTAGCCGGGTGTGGCTTGCGATGGGCCGCCGCGGCGACATGCCCACGAACCTTGCGAATGTATCAGAGGTGACGAAAACCCCGGTCCCGGCGGTGGTGCTCACGGGCCTTGTGATTGCGGTGCTGGTGCTGCTGGGCGACGTGAAGACGACGTGGACGTTCAGCGCGTTCACCGTGCTGGTGTACTACGCGATTACCAACGCCGCGGCGTTGCGGCTGGCCCCGGCGGACCGGCTCTACCCGCGTTTCTTCTCCTGGGCGGGGCTGGTGGCGTGCGTGGGGCTGGCATTCTTTGTGCCGTGGCAGGTGTGGGCGGCGGGGCTCGGGCTGCTGGCACTCGGGCTGGCGTGGCACCTTATCCGTCGGCGGACCTTGCCGGGTTCGGGACTGCCGGGCTGAATGAGCGGCACCGCGTGAGAAAAACGCGCTGCCGGTGTGCCCGGCTCGGCCGGACGTTCCTGGTGCCTCCGGTGCGTTGACGCGGCTGAGAAATTCGGCCGACGCATCGAGGCAAGACGGATCCCGGCGAGACGGATCCGCGTAAGACGCCGACGCGGCTCCTTTCACCCCGGAGGGGTGACGGGTTGTAGACAGGGGTAAAGCTCGCCGCGGCGCGTGCAACGCGCCGCGGCGAGTGGAACCCCAGGTGGCGGGCCTATATCGCACAAAGCCCAGGAGGGGCGGGCGGGACCGGCCGAGGCTTCTGCCGCCCCTCCGGGGCTTGTCTCGCATTGGGCGACGTCTCCAGGGGTTGCGCTCGCGGCCGCTGCGCGGCGGCGCTCGCTCCACCCCTGGCTACATTCCGCCGCCCCTTCCGGGGCGAAGAAACTGGGACCCCTCCGGGGCGAGGAAACAGGGACCCCTCCGGGGCGAAGAGACAGGGGCCCCTTCGGGGGCGAAGAGACAGGCGCCCCTTCGGGGGCGAAGAGACAGGCACCCCTTCGGGGCGAGGGAAGAGGCGTCCTGCTCGGTCGAGGGACACTGCGTTGACGCAGTCGTCTCCGGTTCTGCGAGTGCGCCGCAGCCGTCGCATGCGCCGCAGCCGTCGCACGCGCCGCGGCCGGCCACCGGTTCATCCGCCGGCGGGTTTGCCCACGGCAGGAGAGAACTCAGATGACGTAGCTGCGGAGCACGCCGATGACGACGCCCTGGATCTTGATCTGGTCCATGCCGAAGTAGCGTGGCTCCATGGTGCTGTTGGCCGGCTGGAGTCGGATTCGGCCGTCGGGTTCGCGGTAGAAGCGCTTGAGGGTGGCTTCGCCGGTTTCGACGACGAGTGCGACGACCTGCTCGCCGTTGCGGGCGGTGTCGCGGCGTTCGATGACGACGTAGTCGCGGTCGCAGAGGTGGTCCTCGATCATGCTCTCGCCGCGGACGCGCAGCACGTAGACGCCGCGTCGGGTCGAGAACATGGCCTCCAGGTCGAGTTCCTCGCGGTTTTCGACGGCCTCGATGGGGCTGCCGGCGGCGATGTTGCCCAGGAGCGGGAGCTTGGTGGCGCGGTTCTCGTCGGGGAGGAGTTCATCCACGATGATCTCCAAAGAGCGAGCCTTGTGCTTGTCCCGCCGGAGGATGCGCTTCTTTTCGAGGGCCCCGACGTGCTCGAAGATGGTGACTTTGCTTGTGCCGAGCTGGTCGGCCAGCTCCTGCATCGTCGGCGAATAGCCGTGGATGTGGCGGTAGTTGCGAATCGCCACGAGGACGTCCGTCTGGCGTGGGGTCAGGTTCATGGCTAGCTCCATGGGTCGTAAAAGTCGCCCGGGCCTCGGCCCGGGACGGGTTGTGGTCCGTGGTTTCGGCGGCACGTGATGGGGCGTCGGGCTCGTGTGCGAGGATCTCGTCGCCCAGGTCGCGAAGCAGGGCCGCCAGCTCGAGGGCGCTCAGGATGCCGGAGGTGCCGGCAGCGGGGTCGTCAGGGTCGGAGGGGTCGCCGGGGGACAGGTGGCCTAGCACGGCGTCGTCCGCCGCCTGCGTGGAGGCGCGGCGGTTGCCGAGGGCTGCGTCCAGGTCACGCTCCAGCTCTTCGTCGCCGCAGAGATGAGCAGGCGTCGCGCGTGCCGTGCGAGACCGCTTTGGGTTAGGCGTTACCGGGTCGGTCGTTGCCGGGTCGGGCGGTATGGGGTCGGCCGTTGCGGGGTCGGTCGGCTCAGGCTCCGCTTCGTGAGCCGTTGCGGCGAGCCTCGGCCAGTTGCTCGCGCTGTGCCGGGACTGCAAAACGGCCGAGGCCAACTGCAGCGTGCCGACCCAGCCCGGTCTGGCCGGGGTGAGCGTTGCGAAGTTGACGGCGTGGCTTTGCGGCATGATCCCAATCGCGTCTGCGTCTGTGTCGGCGTCTGCGTCTGTGTCGGCGTCGCCCGGACACCCCGGCCGCGGCACTTAGGCTGCAACGGAGGCGGCCACTGGCCGAAGGGTCGGTTCGGACGGTGTTGGGAGAAAACTACCCTAACAGGATTGGGGCGTCAATTCTTTTTTTACAGGTTCGTTGCTCTCGGGGCGTTTCTGCTGCTTCCACGCTCATTACGGGCTCAGAGGTTTGGCGGTCGTTGCCGTGTTCGAGTGGACCTGGCGGCTGAAGCCGCCAAGGCCTTCGGCCAGGGGGTTCGTGGGTGGTTTGGGCTGGAAAAAGTGGAGTGATGTCCGGCGGCGGACGATAGAGATGTCGGAGGTTTTCTTCGCATGACCAGTGCAATCGCCAGTCTTTCGTACGGCCAGACGATGGCCCAGGTGCAGACGGCCGTGGCCCGCAAGATGCTCGACAGCGAGCGTCAGCAGGGTGCCGCGGCGATTCAGTTGCTACAATCGGCGACACAGACGCAGGTGAAGGCGGGCGATTCGCTCGTCGCCGCCGCGGTGGGTCTTGGCGGTCAGGTGGACGTTTACGCCTGAGTGCCCGAGTTTTCGTGGTAAGGGAGAAACCACGCTGGAGGCGTGAGAAAACGGCGGCCGGCCCCGAGAGGGACCGGCCGCCGATCTGTTCGGGCCGCGTGTAAGCCGAATTTTGTTCCCGACGGCGGCCGAAGCTTTGGTCGGGGGCGGTCATTTCTCTGGGACGAACGTCGCCGTTCGCCTCGGGCGGCCTACCCGCAAATGGCGTCCCTTGCTCCGCTGACGGGGGCTGCAAGGGATGCGGGGCCAAACGACCCCGTGGCGTGCCGGACGAGCACGCGGCCGCGTCGCCACGACCTCTTTGCCTACATGGCCTTGCTGCTGGTGGGGTTTACCCTGCCACGGCCGTTACCGGCCGCGCGGTGCGCTCTTACCGCACCTTTTCACCCTTACCGAGACGTTTCCGCCCCGGCGGTATCTTTTCTGTGGCACTTTCCGTCGGCTTCGGGCCCGAAGGCCTTCGCCGCCCTGGCGTTACCAGGCACCGTGTCCTGTGCAGTTCGGACTTTCCTCACGCCGGGACGAGCCCGACGCGCGACCACCACTGCGGCCCGACGCATGTTAGCACCTTCATAGCGGTTATGCTTCGGCAAGCTTTGGGGGTATGTTTCCGCGGACTTTCGATCGGAGCTAAAGCATGTGGTCATACAGCGTGAACGGGCAGCAGTACGGGCCGGTGGACGAGCCGACGCTGCAGCGGATGTTTCAGCAGGGGCAACTCGGCGGTGACGCGTACGTGTGGCGCGAGGGCATGCCCGACTGGCTCCCGGCGGGGCAGGTGGCGCAGTTCGCCGGGTACCTGCCGCAGCAGGGCCAGCCGGGTGGCTATGAGCAATCGGGCGGGCAAACGGGTTATCCGCAGGGCGGCTACGGGCAGGCGCAGACGCTGGGGTACCAGAGCTACGCCGGCATGCCGCGGTTCGGCGGGTTCTGGCTCCGTTTCGTCGCGTACATCCTCGATGTCATCGTGCTGGGCGTCGGCGGGCTGATTTACTCAATCCCGCTGGGCACGCTCGCCGAGGAAGGCGAAGGAACGGCGGCCGGTGCAGGGTACATAGCTCTGTCTAACGTCATCAGCATCGTCGTCGGGTGGCTGTACTTCGCGTTGATGGAAAGCTCCACCCGGCAGGCGACGCTGGGCAAGATGGCTTTGGGCTTGAAGGTCACGGGCTACAACCTCGAGCGCATCGGCTTCGGGCAGGCGACGGGGCGGTACTTCGGCAAGATCCTCTCGGGAATCATCCTGTTCATCGGCTTCATCATGGTGGCGTTCACCGAGAAGAAGCAGGGCTTGCACGACAAGATGGCCTCGACGTACGTCATTAAGGGGTGAGTCGCCGGTCGGCGGTCTGTCTCGTCGGGTTCCGCCGGGGTCGTGTTTGCCCGGTGGGGGGTCGTCCTTTACGATCCTGCCCGACGCATGATCGCCATCATCAGTGACATTCACGGCAACCTGGAGGCCCTCACGGCGGTGCTCGGCAAGATCGACGAGCTCGGCTGCGAGCAGGTCGTCTGCCTGGGGGACGTCGTCGGCTACGGCCCGGACCCGGTCGACTGCCTCGACGTCGTCCGCGCCCGCTGCGACACCTGCCTGATGGGCAACCACGACTTCGCCGTGATGTACGAGCCGTACAACTTCAACACCAGCGCCGAGGCCGCCTGCTTCTGGACACGCCGCCAGCTCCAGGCCGAGCCGGAGCCCGAGGCCCGCAAGGCGCGCTGGAAGTTCCTGGGCGAGTTGCCCGTCCGGCACGTGGCGGACACCTTCCTGGCGGTGCACGCCTCGCCGCGTCGCCCGGTGAACGAGTACATCTTTCCGGACGACATCTACACGAACCCGGCAAAGTTCGGCAGTATTTTCGAGCGGGTGCATACCATCAGTTTCTGCGGGCACACGCACGTGCCGGGCGTCTTTCTGGAAGGGCCCGACTTTTACAGCCCGGACGAGCTGGACGGCAAGTACCCGATTACGGACGAGAAGGCGGTGATCAACGTCGGCAGCGTCGGGCAGCCGCGGGACCGCGACCCTCGGGCCAGTTTCGTTACGCTCTCGTCGGACGCGGTGCAGTTCTACCGCGTGCCTTACGACGTGCAGACGACGGTCAAGAAGGTGGAGCGCGAGCCGGCTCTGGACAATTTCCTGGGCAGTCGCCTGCTGGACGGCCGGTAGCTTCGCCCGCAGTCACCGACACACGATCAACCGCCTGCAATCAACCGCCCGGTAAGGTCTGTACGCCGGGGCAACCTCACGAAGAACCGTTCAATGAGCAACGACACGCGACGCTTGATCATCGCCATGGTTTTGATGGCGATGGTCCTTTTTCTCTGGTACCCGGCCGCGACGTTCGTGCTCGAACTGCTCGGCTACCGCCTGCCCGTGCCCCAGGCCGTCCAGGAAGATACCACCGACCCGACCGACCCGACCACGCAGCCGACCGACGGCGTGGCAATGCAAACCAGCCCGCCCGGCAGCACGCAGCCTTCGACTACGGACCCCGCCCTTCAGCCCGGCATGACACAGCAGCCGGGCGTCGCGCCCGGGCAGACGCCGGGTGTGGCCGCACGCGGGTTGCGGGTCGTCGAGCCGGCCGAGGAGGTCACGCAGACGCTCCTGGGCAGTGTCGAGCGGGCCGACGGCGACGCGGAGGCGGTCTACAACCTCGGGCTGGCGCTGACGAACGTCGGGGCCGGCATCGAGAGCATCGTACTCAACGAGTTCAAGGCCACGCAGGACACCGAAGCGCCGTACACCTTCGAGATGCCCTACGAGGGCGAGGCGGACCGCACGCGGCCGATGTCGACGCTCGGCGTCACCGTCAACGGCGAGGTGCTCGACCTGGCCGGCGCGAAGTGGCTGCCTTTGGGCGGGGACCGCGCCGACGCGAACGCCCCGGCCGCCGGGGGCACACCAGGCCAGCAGATGTGGTACGCCCTGACCCTCGCCGACGACGCCGGCCCGGTGCTGCGGCTTCGCAAGCGGTACGAGGTGCTCCCCGAGGCCGTGCCCCTGCCCGAAGGCGCCGACGAGGCGACCCGCCTTGCCGCCCGGCGGGTCGCACTCAAGGGCGGGTACATCGTTTCACTGGGCTACACCCTTGAGAACCTGACGGACCGGCCGCTGGAAGTCGTCATCCGCCAGGCCGGCCCGACCACGCCACCGCGTGAAATCGAACGCGGCGTGGACCGCATGGTCTTCGGCGGCTATTGGGACGGCCCGCCCGACACCCGCGACGGGCGGATGGAGCTGAACTACTTCGACGTCACCACATTCAGCCCCGGGAACCCGGACCGCGACCTGACGACCTACGACCAGAAACCCCTCGCCTGGTTCGGCGCCTCGACCGTCTACTTCAATGCCATCGTCAGGCCCGAGCCGCGCGAGGCCCGCGCCGCCGCCGAGTGGCTCGGCTCCGTCTCGGCCGTGGCACTCAACCCGGACAGCGCCCCGGACCTGCGCCGCGTCGCCATCGAGTTCTCCACGACGCCGCTGAGCATCGCCCCCGGCGAGCGGGCGACGACCAACTACGAGCTGTTCTTCGGCCCGAAGCGTCGCGGCCTGCTGAAGAACGACTTCTACGACGCCTGGCCACGCGGCTACGCCATCACCAACGTCCCCCCGGGCGGCTGCACGTTCTGCACCTTCGACTGGCTGGTGGGTCTGCTCAACCTGATCCTGCAGGGTTGGTACTTCATCTTCCGCGACTGGGGCCTGGCCATCGTCGGGCTGGTGGCGCTGGTTCGGTTGCTGCTCCACCCGATCACGAAGAAGAGCCAGATCTCCATGCTCAAGATGGGCAAAATGGGCCCGGAAATGGAGCGGCTCAAGAAGAAGTACGGCGACAACAAGGAAGAACTCAACAAGGCCATGATGCAGATGTACCGCGAGCAGGGGGCCACCCCCGTGCTCGGCTGCCTGCCCATGTTCCTGCAGATGCCCATCTGGATCGCCCTCTACACCAGCCTCCAGGCCACCTTCGAGCTGCGCCAGGCACCCTTCCTCTACGGCATCACCTGGATCGACGACCTCTCCAAGCCCGACCACCTCATCGAGTTCACCAACAGCTTCAGCATCTTCGGCCTGCCGATCACCGGGCTCAACCTCCTGCCGCTGCTGCTGTCGGTCGTCTTCTTCATCCAGATGAAGATCCAGCCCCGGCCCACCAGCATGACCCCCCAGCAGGAACAGCAGCAGAAGATCATGATGTACATGATGCCGCTGCTCTTCCCCGTCTTCCTCTACCCGGCACCCAGCGGCCTATTGATCTACATCCTGACCAGCACCGTCACCGGCATCGTCGAAAGCAAGTACGTCCGCAAGCACTACAAGGAAATCGAAGCCGCCGAGGAGGAGAAAAAACGCCTCGCCGAAAAGGAATCCCGCGACGTCAAACGCACCGGCCGAACCAACGAACCGGCCAAACCCGCCGGCTGCCTCGGCGGCTGGATGGCCAACCTCCAGCAACGCGCCGAAGAAATGCAACGCGAAGCCGAACGACGAAAGAGCCAGAAGCCCAGGTGAGGAGGAAAGGGATCAAGGGAGTGAGGGATCGAGGGATCAAGGGGGAGGCACGAAGGCACGAAGGCACGGAGGCACGAAGGGTGGGGAAGTCAGAAGTCAGAAGTCAGCCCGGATGCCTGACCTGCACCCTGCTACTGCACCCTGTTACTGATTCACGAGGGATCGAGGGGAAGAAGCGGCTCGGGGCGTCTGCCGCCGCATGGGAGTCAACGCCTTACCTGTTGCCTGTTGCCGGTTCCCTGATGCCTGGCCCGCCTGCTGCCTCACCTGCACCCTGTTACTGCACCCTGTTACTGACCCGCCTGCTGCCTACCCCCACCACCTGCTGCACGCTCAGCCACGCCGCGATGAAGGCCAGGCCGCACCACTTGAAGGTTTCGAGCACCGCCGGCAGGTCCCAGGCCTGCAGGCCGTCGCCCGCCCGGTAGCCGAGTGTCCGCGCCACGGCCTCCGCGGCGTACCGCTCGTCGAAGTAGACGACGTTGATCGGCGAGAGGTCCCGCCACTTGCCGGACTCCAGGTAGACGCTCACGTGCCACGCCTGCAACGGCACGTCCGCCACGAGCAGCACCAGCGGCAACGCCGCCAAGGCGCGGGCGGCGAACGGGGAGACGAACCGGGGCGCCGTCCGCCGCATCGCGTCGTAGAGCGGCACGCACGCGAGCACCACCACGACCCACGTCACGACGAACTGGAACACCGTCGCCGCCTCCCCGGGGATCGGGCCCTACCGGAGCCACGTCGAGCTGACGGCCGTCAGGAAGCCGGTCACCGGCGGCTCGTACGCCAGCGGCATCGACATGAACAAGCCCGCGATGCCCGCCGTGACGAGGCCGCAGATCAGCATCACGCCGACGAAGTTGAGCAGCAGCACCAGGTAGCACGCCAGGACGCCCCACCGCCGCGTCCAGTTCAGCCGGCCGGGCCGGCCGGGCAGGCGGCCCTTCTCTTTGGCGAACAGCAGGACGGGGCCGGCGCAGAAGAAGATAGACGCACTGAGCCAGAAGTCGTTCAGCATTGCCCCCGCCAGCGAGTCGACGGTCGCGAGCCGAATCCACGGCGGCGTGGGCAGCAGCGGCAACTGGGGCGGGGGGACCGCCTCGAGCAGCTTGGTCATCTCGAGGAACGGCAGCAGCGGCATCAGCAGCAGCAGCCACACGCCCATGACAATGCGTCGCCGCCACCGCGGGTCGCTGTTTCGCCACGTCGGCCGGCGGGGCAGGGCGTGAAGCCGACGCGACTCGGCCACCGACGCCCCACACTCCGGGCAAACCCCGTCCGCCGCGGCCGCCCGCAGGTCATACCGGCAACCAAAACAAGCCAGCCCGCCGGGCGAAAGGTCGCCGGGCGGGAGGGTATCGGCCGGGGTCTCGCCGGCCGGGGGCGTCTGCTGTGACGTCGGTGTGGTCGATTCCATCCGCGCCGACTCTACCCGACCGCCGCGCCGCCGCGCCGCGGCCGGGCGGCGAATGAGCAATGAACAGGGAACCAATGACCCATAGCGCCGGCCGGCTCGCCGACGGACCGCGTGGCCCGGCTGGAGTGGGGGTGCGGGGTGCGTTAGGATGCCGCGGCCATGCCCACGGGGACACCTACGCCGCCGAACACCCTGTACTACGGGGACAACCTCAAGGTCCTGCGGGAGCACATCGACGATGCCAGCGTCGACCTGGTCTACCTCGACCCGCCGTTCAACTCCAACGCCGACTACAACGTCCTCTTCGCCGAGAAGGACGGCACGGCCGCCCCCGCGCAGATCAAGGCGTTCGGCGACACGTGGACGTGGGACCTGAAGGCGGCGCAGGAGTACGCCGAGCTGTTGAACGTCGCCCACCTGTCCGAGTCGCACCAGCGGACGGCCGCGACGCTCCGCGGGCTGCAGCAGGTGCTGGGCGGGTCGGACATGCTCGCCTACCTGAGCATGATGGCCCTGCGGCTGCTGGAACTGCGCCGGGTGATGAAGGAGACGGCCTCGATCTACCTGCACTGCGACCCGACCGCCTCGCACTATCTGAAGGTGGTGATGGATGCGGTGTTCGGGCCGCAGCAGTTCCGATCCGAGATCGTATGGAAACGCACGTCTGCACACGGGAACGCGAGCGCAAACTACGCTGCAGTGCACGACTTGATCCTCTGTTACAGCAAGTCGGAGACGCGGACGTGGAATCGAGTCTATCAACCGTACGACGAGGATTACGTGCGGGAGCACTTCGTCCATAAAGACCCTGACGGGAGGGTCTTCCGCCGTGCCGATCTTCGCAATCCGGGTTACCGACCGAATTTGG
>JBHJOM010000142.1:0-35170 GCA_050329715.1 Phycisphaerae bacterium | reverse complement strand
CCAGCCGGTCGGCGGCGGCGTCCAGGTCCGTCGCGGCGAACAGGTGCTGGAGGTACGGGATCTCGATCCGCCCCCACTGGTGCGGCCCCATCGCACTGTTCCACAGCGGCCCGAAGTTCGCGTACAGCAGCCCGCCGGGCGCGAGCACCCGCCAGGCTTCGTCCAGCACCGCCTGCGGGTCGTCGAAGTGCTCGAACGCGTCGAACGTCCAGACGAGGTCGGCATTCGCGTCCGGCAGCGGGAGCTTTGCGGCGTCGGCCTGGTGAAACGTCACGCCCTCGGGCACGCCCGAGGGGGCGACGAGGTCGACCGCCGTCACACGCAGCCCGGCCCGGGCCACATGCCCGGCGACCTGCCCCGTGCCGCAGGCCAACTCCACCGCGCGACGGCCAGGCAAACCCCGGCGGACGGTCTTCAACAGCGACCCGGCCCGCTCGGCGGCCTTGGCGTCCGGTGAACGGCGGTCACTCCGCGTACGGCGGCCGGCATAGCAGCGGTGCAGCGGTTCGATCTGATCGGCCGGCAGGCAGGCTCGGCCTTGGGCGCGAGTTTGCGGCCCGTCGCCAACAGGCAAGGCCCTGGCCGCCTCGAACGCACGTCGTGCCCGGGCAGATGCGGTGCCGGAGAGGCCCCGCAGCAGGCCTTGCAGCGGCCCACGGGCGAAGTTTGTCGTTTGAAGCGGCGACCGCTCGGCCAGGTGGTAGGCGGGCGGGATCAGGAGTGCGGCCAGCCCGGAGGCGGTAAGTGGCACCATCCCGAGGTTATCGGCCGTGACGCCGGGCCGGGTTGACCGGTTTGTTCACGCGTCTTAGTTCACGCGTCGGCGGCGATGACGACGTGAGCGGCGTCGGTCGCCCGCAGGGAGAGGTGGTAGCCGCGGAGGCGGAATTCGATCGGGTCTCCGAAGGGGCTTCGGCGGACGCATTCGACGGGGGTGCCGGTGCAGAGGCCCATTTCCATGAGGCGGCGGCGGAGGCCGGCCTCGCCGCCCACGGCGACGACCCGGCCCAGGCAGCCGATGGCCAGGGATGAGAGCATGCAGTGGCCGCTTTTGCCGTCACAACCGCGAACGGGGCAGGTGTCGCCGGAACAGGTCATGTTCGGAGTCTACCGCGGGTTGAGACTGGTTATCAATTGCGACAAACGATCACAGTTCCCGCGCGGCGGTCTCGGCCCGGCCGCCGGGCGGCTTGATCGGGCGCGTCGCACCGCTTAGGCTTCTCGCTCACCCGCCGCAGGTGTTGCGGCAGGAACGTAACAGGACTCGACCCGCCAGGCGGCTTGGCACACGGTGTCCGGCTGCGGGACGGGCGACTTGCATCGAAGGAAGAAGCATGTCCATCACGGCAACGCAAAAGACGCAGATCGTCAGCGACTACAAGGTTCATGAGAACGACACCGGCAGCCCCGAGGTGCAGGTGGCCATCGCCACCAAGCGCATCGCCGAGTTGACGGAGCACATGAAGATTCACAAGAAGGATTTCGCCAGCCGGCGCGGGCTTCTGAAGCTCGTCGGGAAGCGAAACAGCCTGCTGAAGTACCTCAACCGCGTAGACCGCGAGCGGTACCTCCGGCTGATCGCCCGGTTGGGTCTTCGCAAGTAGCAACGGAGTATGCGGGCACGGCCAAGGCCGTGCCCGCTTGTTTTTCAGGCGCCAGTGGCGTCGCCCCGCCGCACACATCAAGGCCCCCGGCGGGCCCGCGACGACTGGAAACGCCTCGGCCGGTCGACCTCACAGATGCACAAACCCCCGGAGCCTTCCGCCGCGGCCGTTCTTCGGCACGCCTCGGCCTCCGGGCGTTTGTCCATCTGTGTCCGACCGGCCCGACCCAACACGGGGCCCGGGAAAGCACCCAGACCGATGCAAAAGACACGAGTCGAAACACAGATCGCAGGCCGGACCCTCAGCCTCGAGACCGGTGAAATGGCCAAGCTCGCCGACGGCGCCGTCAAGGTTCAGTACGGCGACACCGTCGTCTTCGGCGCAGTCGTCCGCGCCGACCCACGCCCCGGCATTGACTTCTTCCCCCTCCAGGTGGACTACCGCGAACGCCGCGCCGCGGCCGGAAAGTACCCCGGCGGCTTCATGAAGCGCGAAGGCCGACCCACCACCAAGGAAATCCTCACCGCACGCCTCATCGACCGCCCGCTGCGACCCCTCTTCCCCAAGGGCTTCATCGACGAAGTGCAGATTCACCTGAACGTGCTGGCATTCGACGGCGAGCAGGACCCGGACGTCCTCTCGGGCATTTGCGCCTCGGCCTGCGTGGCCATCAGCAGCGTGCCGTTCACCGCGACGACCGGCCACGTCCGCGTCGCCCGCATCGACGGCGAGCTGATCCTCTTCCCCACCATCGCCGAATTGGAACAGAGCGACTTTGACCTCGTCGTCGCCGGGACGAAGAGCCACATCAACATGATCGAGATCGGCGCTTTCGAAGTCGGCGAGGACGACGTCGCCGACGCCATCGAGTTCGGCCACAAGGCCATCGGCGAGATGGTCGACCTGATCGACGAACTCAAGAGCAAGGTCGGCAAGGAGAAGGTCGGCGAGCCGCAGCCGATGGACGAGGCACTCGTCGCCGGCGTGAAGAAGCTCGCCGCCGAGCGCATTCGCGAGGCCAAGGGTCAGCCCGGCAAGGCGGACCGCAACGAGAAGGTCAAGGCGATTCGCAACGAGGTCGTCGCGGAGTTGGCACCCGAGCCCGCCGCCGACGCCAGCTATCAGGCCGTCATGACCCATCGCGACAAGGTCAAGCAGATCAAAACGGTCTTCGCCGAAGTGGAGGAGGAGGTCACGCGGGACATCATCCTGACGGGCGTCCGGCCGGACGGGCGTTCGTTTGACGAGATCCGCCCGATCTCCACCGCCGTCGACGTGCTGCCGTGCGTGCACGGCTCGGCGCTGTTTACCCGCGGCGAGACGCAGTCGCTTTGCACCATCACACTGGGCACCAGCTCCGACGAACAGCTCGTCGACGGGCTGATCGACGAGTACAGCCAGAAGTTCATGCTGCACTACAACTTCCCGAGCTACTCGGTGGGCGAGGCACGGCCCATTCGCGGCCCGGGCCGGCGTGAAATCGGCCACGGCGCACTGGCCGAACGCGCCCTCATCCCTGTCATGCCCGCCGTCGAAGACTTCCCGTACACCGTCCGCGTCATCAGCGACATCATGGAGTCCAACGGCTCATCGAGCATGGCGTCGGCCTGCTGCGGCAGCATGAGCCTCATGGCCGCCGGCGTGCCGATTCTGCGGCCCGTCGCCGGCATCTCGGTCGGCCTGATCCAGAAGGGTGACCGCAACGAACTCATCACCGACATCCTCGGCGAGGAGGACCACTTCGGCGACATGGACTTCAAGGTCTGCGGCACGACCGAAGGCATCACCGCGATTCAGCTGGACATCAAGATCGAGGGCCTCACCCACGACATCGTCCGCAAGACCCTCCACCGGGCCAAGGAAGCACGCCTGACCGTGCTCGAGCAGATGGCCAAGTCCATCAGCACCCACCGCCCGGACATCGCCGCGACCGCACCGAGACTCGTCACGCTCCACATCATCCCGGACAAGATCGGCAAGCTCATCGGCCCCGGCGGCAAGAACATCAAGAAGATCCAGGAAGAGAACAACGTCCAGATCGACATCGAGGACGACGGCACCGTCTACGTCGCCGCCAAGACCCGCCACGAGGCCGAGGCCGTCCGCGACCTCATCGAGGCCATGTGCGGCGAGATCATCGTCGGCAAGATCTACAAGGGCACCGTCGTCAGCGTGAAGGACTTCGGCGCATTCGTCGAAATCGCCCCGGAAACCGACGGCATGTGCCACGTCTCAGAGCTCTCCACCGGCTACGTCGATCGCGTGTCGGACGTGGTGAACTTGGGCGACGAGGTGCAGGTCAAGGTCATCCTCATCGACGACCAGGGCCGCATCAAACTCTCCCGCAAGGAAGCCATGAAGGAACTCGGCCTGGAAGACCCCGAACGCCCCCAGCGTGAACGCAGCGAAGGGGACAACGACCGCGGTGGTGACCGCGGCGGCGACAGAGGCGGTGACAGGGGCGGTGACAGGGGCGGCGACCGCGGCGGCCGGGGCCGAAGCAGCGGCGGCGGCCGAGGCCGACGCGACTGAAAGACGCCCGACCACATCCTGACCCACGCCAACGCCCGTGTCGCCTGCCGCGACGCGGGCGTTGGTGCATCCAACGATCGGCACAGTCTCCGGGCGTGCGGAGTAGGCGTCTGGCCGTCGATCGTCACGCCCCGGGCTGCGTCGACAGCTGCCCGGTGATGTCCGGCGGAACGATCATCGCCCGGCGCGGAGCCTGAGGGTCGTAGACGACGATGAACGGCTTCGTCTCCATCTCGGCGACGTCAGACGCGATCATGTCCCTGCGGATTTCATGATCGACGCCAGCCACCTGGTAGGAGACCGTCACCGGCCGCTGCCCGCCCTTGCGCAGCGGCGAGGCACTGACGTACCGGCCCGGCACCCAATCGCCCCGTTGCAGGAGCGACAACGTCGTCCGCGCCTTGAAGAACCCGGCAATCAACGACGCCAAGACGGCGATGACGGACGCTATGCCGACGCCCCAGCCGCTTGTCGGCGAGTCGGCGGGGCCGAAGCCCGTGAACGGGTCGCGGCCCAGCGCGACGGCCACCAGCCCGACCAACCCGAGCAAGAGAAAAACGCCCGGTACCGACAGGTCAGGCAGCAGGTTCAACTTCAAGTACTTGTTCAGCCCTTGGCGCGAGATGTACATGCCGCAGAGGCTATACGACGCCCTATGGCCGTTCAACGACCCAGCGTTCTGGCGGCCGTGGGTTGCAGTTGGGCCTCAAGGAAGCCCACTGCGTTGCGCCAGTCGGGCACGAGGGGGGCTTCGTCCAGCAGCAGCGTCGGCTGGGGCAGGGAGCGCAGGGTTTGGGGCAGGTCGTTCAGGTCGTGCAGGTTCAGGCCGTAGCTGACGTCCATGAGCCAGGCGCACACGCCGTCAAAGACGGCCAGGCGGTCGTGGGTGGGCCCGATGCGTTGGCGGACGAGGGCGTCGGCGTCGGTCATTGGGCGGTAGAGCACCACGGCCGAGAGGCTCGGGTCGCGGGCGGCGGCCAGGGCGGCGGCCGTCGCACCGGCGCCAACGCCCACCACCGCCACGCGGTTCGGGTCGACGAGGGGTTCTTCACGGACACGCTGCACGGCGGCGGCGACGTCATGCGCCTCCCGCAGGCCGAAGGTTTGTGTCGCCCACGCGTTGGTGTCGCAGCCGCGGGTCGCCGGCACCACCACCACGAAGCCGGCGTTGTGGAACATCTCCACGAGCAGCAGCATCTGGGCGCGGTTGCCGGCCGCGTCGTGCACGAGCACCACGGCCGGGCTCGGCTCACGCAGAACCCGTGCGCCCTCTGCCAGCACACGCTTTTCGCTGAGCACCGGGATGACCCAGGCGGCCAGTTTCTGCCCGTCGGCGGTGGTAAGCGTCGTGTCCTGGAAGAAGAGGCCCAGCCGGGCCGGCGTCAGCACGCCCGGCGTCTTGGGCGGGTGCAACCCGACGAACAGGAGCGAGCCCCCCACGACGACCGCGAAGACCGGCACCAGCCCAAGGCGCACGATCGTGCCGCGGACGAGCCGGGCGGCCCGCCAGTGACTCCTCTCGGCCTCGCGGTGGTGGAGCGGGTCGGCAAGGTCCGTCAGGAGGACGAACAGGAGCCAGCGAAACGGCAGCAGCGCCAGGCGCAGACGGCGGGCCAGGTCCAGCAGCCACTGCACGAGGCTGCGGCGCGGGGCGTCGAGTTCGTCGACGAGGACCGGGTTAAGGCTTGGTCGCTGCATGCAGTTTCAAAAAGCGTTTGGAGCGAGACAATGCGTCGAAAACTCACGTATCGCAGGGCAATGAGCGCGAACGAACCCGCCGGAACCAGATGTACGATATGTTCGGCACGGCCCGCCAACTTGATTCGGCGAAACGGCGGACTTAGTTTGGTTCCAACGCCCGGTCGCATGGATGCGACGTCCGACGCCAGACGCCGGCGGGCACACCTCACGCCGCTCACCTGCGAGGTCACGGATGGCCAGACGTCGGCGACGCCAAACGCCCCTTTTCGAAGTCATCAAGCAGGCCCAGCAAGCCCAGCACGCCCAGTACGCACCGGCACAGCAGCGCGCCACGACGAAGGACGGCAGCCGGAACGACGCACACACGTCCTCGCCGCTAAATACGCCCCGCACCCCACGCGAGCCGCTTTACCGGACGTTGGGCCGATGCGTCGGCTCCGGCGTCGGCGGGCTGTACACCCGGGCGGCCCAGACTGCACGCGGCATGATGCCCGCCGGCGGCAACGGCAGCTCGGCCGTACACGACCCGACCGCCGACGTGCCCAAACACATGTTCCTCAGCGGGCGCAGCATCGTGGAGGAGTACCGCCGGCCGCCACAGGCCGTTAAGACCGTCGACGCCGTCGACGCCGTCGAGACCGTCGAGACCGTCGAGACCGCCGAGGATTTCAACCCCGAAGCCGACGAAACCGCGATCAACACCCCTTCCGAGGCTCGGGCCGAACCGGCGACTTCGACAGAAATCGCGCTACACCCGGCGGCACCGGTTCAGCCCCAGGAAACCGTAGTGCCCGGCCCGACGGGCAGTCGGCTCTGGTCGGCCGGCGGCTGGCAGTTGCCCGCGGCCGCGGGTGCACTGGCAGTTGTGATATTGCTGGCCTTTCTGATCGGGCGGCTCACGGCCCCGGCACCCCTGGCCGAGGCGGACCCGGCGGTCGAGCCGCAGGTCCTGCGGATCGACCCGGACGTGGAGCGGCACAACGCGATGCTCGCGCAGCAGAACGCCGCGGCGGTCGCGCAGCAGAGCCAGGCCCCCCGCGTGCTGGCGGCCCCCGTCGCCCAGCAGCCGGTCGCACGGATCAGCGGCCAGGCAAATCTGCCCCGGACCGTCGGGCTCAACTACGTCATCATGCAGAGCTTCCCCGACCTGGAAGGTGCCACCCGCCTGGCCGAGGCGCTGCAGGCCCGCGGCATCGAGGTGACCGTCGAGCAGGGCCTGACCGGGTGGGTCAGCAACCCGGCGTGGTACACGGTCGTGGGGACGGCGGGTTTCGAGCGGCTCAGCGGGAACGTGGCGTATCAACGTTACCGGGACAGGCTGGAAGCCGTCGCGACGGAGCTGGAGCGGGCCGGCATGCCGCGGATTCAGCCCAGCGGCTTCTCGTGGCGGCGAACGCAGTAGGCGGCGTCTTGTGAACTCGGCGGCACGCCCGGTAAGGCAGTGAGCTTGTGTAAAGCGACGTTTCCGAGAGACTGTCGCGACAGTCCATGACGTCCAACGACTCGAACAGTTCGTCGCCCGGCCCATCCGCCGGGCCAGCCGCAGCGCCCGCCGCAGCGCCCGCAGAGGCACAGCTTGATCCGGCCCGCCAGACCCGGGGGGTGACGCTTCGGAGCGTCGTACTCGGGCTGCTCGGCGTGATCTTCATCTGCGGGCTGACCCCGTACAACGACTATGCGCTGGGCAACACCTTCCTGGTGGGCAACTTCCTGCCCGTGGGGCTTGTCTTCCTGCTGCTTGTGCTGGTGCTGGTCGTCAACGTCCCACTGCTGAAGTTCCTGCCGAAGCGAGCGTTCACTTCCGGCGAGATCGCCGTGGCCACGGCCATGACGCTCGTCGCCTGCGCGCTGCCCAGCAGCGGGCTGATGAGGTACTTCCCGGCGATGACCGTCGGCATCCACCAGGAGGCGGCGACAAGCTCCAAGGCGTTGCGGGTGCTGGAGGAAGTCGATCTGCCGGAATGGATCCTGCCCGCCTCCGACGCCGACTCGCTGCAGGAGTACGTGCGGTCGGGCGTGATCCGCGAGTACTTCAACCGCGCCGACCAGGCCACCGGGCTCGCCGCCGTGCCGTGGGAAGCGTGGGTTCAGCCGCTGCTCACCTGGGGCATCTTCTTCGGGTCGTTCTTCGCCGGGTTGCTCTTTCTGGCGATGATCGTGCGGCGGCAGTGGGTGCAGAACGAGCGGCTGCCGTTTCCGCTGGCGGGCGTTTACCTGTCGCTGATCGAGCAGCCGACGGGCCGGAACCTGCTCAACAGCGTGTTGCGTGCCCGCAGCTTCTGGATCGCGGCAGTCGCCGTGGTGATCGTTCACAGCTTCAACGGGCTGAACCTGTACTTGACGAAGTGGCCTTCGATTCCGGTCGGCTACAACTTCAACACGATTTTCGCCAACCCGCCGTGGAGTTACACGCAGTGGTCATTCAAGACCGCCACGCTCTACTTCTCGCTCGTCGGGATCACACTCTTCCTGCAGACGAAGCTTGCATTCAGCCTCTGGTTCTTCTTCATTCTGGTGCAGATCGCTTCGGTGATCAGCAAGACCTACGGCTCGGGCATTACCCCGATCATGCAGAATGACCAGGGGTTTGGCGCACTGCTGGCGCTGTCCGTCGCCGTGATCTTCATCGGCCGGGCCCACTGGTGGATGGTCATGCGGCACATGTTCACCGTCCGCCGGCCTGAGGACTCCGAAGGCCGCTACCTCCCGTACTGGTTCTGCGGCTGGGGCGTGGTCGTCTGCTTCGTCGGGATGATGGTGTGGCTCTCTCTCGTCGGCGTGAGCGTCGCGGGCGCGTTCGTCATCGTGCTGATGATGTTCACGATCGCGATGATGATCGCCCGCGTCGTCGCCGAGACCGGCCTGATCTTTGTGCAGCTTCCCATCCCTTATGACCGCCTGTTCGACCTGCTCGGCGGGATCCCCGCGACGCCGGAGGACAAAGTCGTCACCACCGCGTTCATGAGCCGCTGGGTCAACCACATGGCCACGCACGACGGCCGGGAGATCTTCAGCGTCTTCAGCACGCATGCCCTTCGTGTCGCCGACGAGACGATTTACGCCCGCAACGAGACCTGGCGTCGCGCCGTGCCGTTCGTCCTCACGCTCGTGCTGGCGCTGGGCGTCGGTTACGTCGTCTCCGCCGGGAGCACGCTCACGGTCGAGTACAACTACGGTGCCATGCTCGACCAGCAGGGCAACGCCCCGCTGAACTACTACGGCGTCGTCAGCACCCCGCGGACGACGATCAACACCGCCCACCACTACATGCCCGGCGTGTCGGCACCGGCCGAGTCACACAGCCGATGGCTCCACTTCACCGGCGGCGCGGCATTCACCGCCTTTCTCAGCTTCATGCGCCTTCGCCTGGCGTGGTGGCCTTTCCACCCCATCGGCTTCCTGCTCGTGGCGACCTACCCGATGGCCAAAATCTGGTTCAGCATCTTCATCGGCTGGTTCGCCAAGGTGCTGATCACGCGGTTCGGCGGCGCGTCGATGCTGCGTGCCGCCAAGCCGTTCTTCATCGGCCTGATCGTCGGTGAGGCCGCCGCCGCCGCACTCTGGCTCATCGTCTCCCTGACCCTGCATCTGCTCGGGTACGGCTACACCGCCGTGAACCTCCTGCCCGCATGAACACCGACCTCCTGCACGAAGTCTGCAGCCTGCCGACCGCCCCGTACGTCGAAGACGCCGTCGTCGCCTACGTCCACGCCTTCGCCGCGAAGCGCAAGGCCCTTCGCCTCAAGGCCGACGCGTTCGGCAACCTCCTGCTGACGCTCCCGGGCAAACACGCCGCTACGGGCTCGAAGAAGCCCGCCGCCACGCTCCCGCGGCTCGTCCTCGTGGCGCACATGGACCACCCCGGCTTCGTCGCCACCGCCATGCTGCCCGACGGCCGCCTGCAGGCGGAGTTCCGCGGCGGCGTCATGGCCGACTACGTCCGCGGCTGCCGCGTCCGCTTCTTCCACGACGACACCGAAACCCGCGCCACCGTCGTCGAGGTCCAAGAGGCGGACCACGGCCGCGCCGGGCTGTGCCTGCTCAAGGTGCCGCGCCCCGTCCCCCCCGCCGCCTGCGGCATGTTCGACCTGGGCACCGCCCGCACCAGGGACGGCACGTTTCACTGCCGCGCCTGCGACGACGTCGCCGGCGTCGCCTCGGCCCTGGCGACGCTCGACGCGCTGCACCGCCGCCCGCCCGCCCGCGACGTGGCCGTGCTGCTGACGCGGGCCGAGGAGGTCGGCTTCGTGGGCGCACTGGCGGCCGTGCTCGAAGGAAAGCTGCTGAAGAAGTCGGACCAGATCATCAGCATCGAGACGAGCGCCGAGAACGCCGCGGCGGTGCGGGGTCAAGGTGTGGTCGTTCGCGTGGGTGACCGGACGAGCGTGTTCAACTCCGGGCTGACGTACCAGATCACGCAAGCCGCCGACGCCCTTTCGCGCAAGGACGAGACGTTCAAGTACCAGCGAGCGTTGATGCCCGGGGGTACGTGCGAGGCGACGGTGTTCGACGCCTTCGGCCTGACGGCCGCGGCCGTCTGCGTGCCGCTGGCCAACTATCACAACATGAATCGCCGCACCCGAAAACTGGCCGCGGAAGCCATAGATCTGGCCGACTGGGCAAATATGGTGCGGCTGTTTGTCACACTCGCCCGTGAGACGCAGACCGACGGCGGCGAGGCGCTGCGGGCTCGGCTCCGGGACGTGCTGGCCCGGGCCCAAAGCCGCCTCGCCGACCCGCTGGCCCCCATGCCCGCCGCCAAAGGGGCCGAACCTGCAAAGCCCGCCAAAAAGCGGGCAAAACAACCGCAAAAGCCGATGTTTTAAGGCTGCGGCCTTCCTCGCATTGAGCGAGCCGCCGGCACCTTGACGTTCGCGGCGGGTCCAGGGTCGTGCGGCTTCTTTCTCTACGCGGCCTGTCTCAATTGCCAGCACATACTGCATAAGCCGGGTGCGCCCTTCGGCCGCACCTGTTTCGCGCGGGGTACCCTCGGTTGGCCGAGTATGATACAGAAGCGGTACGGGTGAATAGTTCGCCTGCAGCCCTGATGCCCCCAGCCGCTTTCGCGGCCATGCAACGGACGGAGCTTTGCCATGAAAAACGACCCCAATCATAACGCCACGAAGAACCTGACCGACCCGGCTTGGCAAGGCTTCACCCCCGGCGACTGGTGTGACCGCATCGACGTACGCGGCTTCATCCAGGCCAACTTCACCCCCTACGACGGCGAGGCCGACTTCCTGGCCCCGGCCACCGAACGCACCACCGGCGTATGGAACAGCCTGGCAGACCTCTTCGCCAAAGAACGCGAAAAAGGCGTGCTGGATATCGACCAGACCCCCAGCAGCATCCTCGCCCACGAACCCGGCTACATCGACAAGGACAACGAAATCATCGTCGGCCTGCAGACGGACGCGCCGCTGAAGCGCGCCATCTTCCCCAACGGCGGCTGGCGCATGGTCGAGACCTCTCTGCAGGCCTACGGCTACCAGCCGGACCCGCAGACCGTCAGAGTCTTCACCGAATACCGCAAAACCCACAATGACGGCGTCTTTGACGTCTACACCCCCGAGGTCCGGGCGGCACGCTCCAGCCACATCGTCACGGGCCTGCCCGACGCCTACGGCCGAGGCCGCATCATCGGCGACTACCGCCGCGTGCCCCTCTACGGCGTGGACCGGCTCGTCAATGCCAAGAAGGCCGAGAAGGCCGCCCTGGACGACGTACACAGCACCGAGGCCGTCATCCGCGACCGCGAAGAGCTTTCCGAGCAGATCCGGGCGCTGGCCGAACTCAAGCAGATGGCCGCCAGGTACGGCTTTGACATCTCCGGCCCGGCCACCAATGCCACCGAGGCGGTGCAGTGGCTCTACTTCGCCTACCTCGCGGCCGTGAAGGAACAGAACGGCGCCGCCATGAGCCTGGGCCGCACCAGCACGTTTCTTGACGTCTACTTCGAGCGGGACATCGCCCGCGGCCGCCTGACCGAGCAGCAGGCCCAGGAAGTGCTCGACGACTTCGTCATCAAACTCCGCATCGTGCGGTTCCTCCGCACGCCGGAGTACGACAACCTCTTCAGCGGCGACCCGACGTGGGTGACCGAAGCCATCGGCGGCGTAGGCATGGACGGTCGGCACCTGGTCACCAAAACCAGCTACCGGTTCCTGCACACGCTGTACAACCTGGGCCCGGCACCGGAGCCGAACATGACCGTCTTCTGGAGCAACAAGCTCCCCGAGCCGTTCAAGCGGTTCTGCGCCAAGGTCAGCATCGACACGAGCAGCATCCAGTACGAATCCGACGACCTGCTGCGGGAGTACCGCGGCGACGACGTGGCGATCGCCTGCTGCGTCTCGGGCATGGAAGTCGGTAAGGAGATGCAGCTCTTCGGCGCACGCGTGAACCTGGCCAAGTGCCTGCTGTACGCCATCAACGGCGGGCGGGATGAGCTGACGGGCAAGCAGGTCTCCCCGCCGGCCGAGGCCGTGACGGGTGAGTACCTCAACTATGACGACGTGCTTGAAAAGTTCGACGGCATGACCGACTGGCTCGCCCACGTGTATGTGAATGCCATGAATTGCATCCACTACATGCACGACAAGTATGCTTACGAGCGCATCGAGATGGCGCTGCACGACTACAGCCCCAAGCGGACGATGGCTTTCGGCATTGCCGGGCTCAGCGTCGTGACGGATGCCCTCTCGGCCATCAAGCACGCGAAGGTCAAGGTCGTCCGCGATGAGACCGGCCTGGTGACCGACTACCAGGTGGAGGGCGATTACCCCACCTACGGCAACAACGACGACCGCGCCGATGACATCGCCAAGTGGCTGGTCGGGCAGTTCATGGACAAGCTCCGCAAGCATCCCACCTACCGCGAGGCAACCCACACGCAAAGCGTGCTGACCATCACCAGCAACGTGGTCTACGGCAAGAGCACCGGCAACACCCCCGACGGCCGTCGCCACGGCGAGCCGTTCGCACCCGGTGCCAACCCGATGCACGGCCGCGACCACGAAGGGTACATCGCCAGTGCGCTCTCCGTCGCCAAGCTGCCGTACGAGTCGGCACAGGACGGCATCAGCCTCACGAACAGCATCCTGCCGACGGCCCTGGGCAACAACCCGGCCGACCAGCAGCGGAACCTCGCGGCCGCCCTCGACGGCTTCTTCGGCTGCTCAGGCTTCCACATGAACGTGAACGTGCTGGACCGCGATGTGCTCCTGGACGCAATGAACCACCCCGAGAAATACCCCCAACTGACCGTCCGCGTCAGCGGGTATGCGGTAAACTTTGTGAAGCTCACCAAGGAACAGCAGCAGGACGTGATCAACCGTACGTTCCATGAGAAGCTGTGAGTTGAGTGAGTAGTGATTAGGCATTAGGCATTAGGCATTGGCGATTTGGCATTAGGAAGTCAGGAGGATGAGGTCCGGAAGCCGAGAGGCCCGTGTCTTCTTCCTCCTGACTTCTGACTCCTGACTCCTGACTCCTTCCCCAACCATGTCCACCGCCTGTCGCCAACTCGATGTGCTCGACGACACCGCCGGCGGGGCCGCGCGGCGGGGGGATGTGGCTTATGTGCATTCCCACGAGGCCGCCAGCGGGCTCGACGGGCCGGGGCTTCGTTACGTCCTTTGGACCACCGGCTGCCTTATGCGCTGCCAGTACTGCCACAACCCGGACACCTGGCGGCTGGGCAACGGTGAACTCAAGACCTTCGACAACGTGCTGGCGGACATCAAGCGCTACGCCCCCTTCCTCAAGGCGGCCGGCGGCGGCGTCACACTCTCCGGCGGCGAGCCGCTCGCACAGGCCCCCTTCGCCGTCCGCCTCATGCAGACCTGCAAACACCAGCTCGGCCTGCACACCGCACTCGACACCAACGGCTACCTCGGCGACCGCATTACCGACGCCCAGCTCCACGACGTGGACCTCTTCCTCCTCGACATCAAAAGCCACACCCCCGACCTGCACAAACGTGTCACCGGCGTGGACGTCGAGCCGATCCTGGCGTTCGCCAATCGCCTCTCTGACCTCGGCCGCCCGGCGTGGGTGCGGTTCGTCCTCGTCCCCGGCCTGACCGACGACCCGGCCAACCTCGCCGGCCTGGCGACGTTCGTCGCCGGCCTGAAAAACGTCGAACGCGTCGAGGTGCTCCCCTTCCACCAGATGGGCCGGCACAAATGGCAGCAACTCGGCGTCGAGTACCCGCTCGACCAGACGCCCGCCTGCACGCAGGAGCAAGCCCACGCCGTACGAAGCCTCTTCGCCGGCTACGGCCTGCCGGTGCAGCGGTAACCGCCGTACCGGCGGCTCATCACCTCGGTTCCGGCTCCGTGAGGGTGTTGGCGTTCTCCGGGCGGACCTTGTACGGGCCCGGCGGGGCGCGTTCGGTCTCGGTCACGCCCTGCACGCCCTGGGCACCTTCGCCGGGCGGCGGCGGCTCGGCCAATCGCCCGCCGCTGATCCGCATCGCAAGCTTGGCGGCCTGCCGGCTGTAGTCGATGCTCTCGGCCAGCACGCGGGCGGCCTCCTGGTCGGCGTGGAAGCCCATCGAGTTCTCGCTCGAAATGTAGTCCAGCCGCCACATCGCCTTGCGCTGCAGGACGTAAAGCTGCTGCAGCTCCTCGTCGCTCGCCCCGGCCGCCTTCGCCGCGAGGATGGCGTCGAGCATGTCCGTCATCGCGACGGCCGCCACGTCCAGCAGGTGGCGCGTGCGGTCCTGGATCGTCGTCACCTTCGCCAGCAGTTCGGCCTCTGGCACGTTGTGGCACGTCTGGCAACTGCTGTTGATGCTCAGCAGCGGGCTCTTGACCCAGTGGCTGCTGACCTTCATCGCCCCCTCGCGCTGGTAGGGCATGTGGCAGTCGGCACAGCTCACGCCGGAGCGGGCGTGTACGCCCTGGCTCCACAGCTCAAACTCCGGGTGCTGGGCCTTGAAGATGGGCGCGCCCGTCTCCCCGTGGATGTAGTCGTAGAACGGCGTGCCGTCGGGGAATGTCGTCTCGGCCCACACCTGCTCCAGGTCCTCGGCCTTGAGGCCCTTGCCCCAGGGGAAGGTGAGCGTCATCTTGTTCGCGCAGTAGTACTCCACGTGGCACTGCCCGCAGACGAACGACCGCATCTCCTGGCGGCTGGCGTTCAGGTTCGGGTCGTACGGGCGGTCGCGGGAGCCTTCACGCCAGCGGGCGATGCTCGGCAGGTGGGGCAGCGGGTCGTCGCTCTCGGCCAGTGCGGCGATGCCGTGGATGAACCCCGGCCGCGTCACGCGAATCTGCATCGTGTCCGGGTCGTGGCAGTCGATGCAACTGACCGGGTGCGCCTCCCCGCCGTGGGCCATCATCAGCTCGTGCGGCGTGGCACCATCGGGGGCCGCCGGCGAGGCACCGGGTGCCGCGGCGTGCGGGGAGTCGGTCACGCCTTCCAGCCCGGGAATCATCCCCGACCGGCGGTCCGGCGTGCCGTCGGGCGTCTTGACCAGCTCCACGAACGCCTCGCTGTACGGCATCGGGCTCATCACCTCGAAGCCCTTCATCACGGCCGGCCAGTTGAAGCCCGCGGCCAGCGCCTCGGCGTCGGCAGGCTCGCCCATCGCCTCCAGGCCGAGGCGGCGGTACGTCGGGATGATCGACGCGTGACAGTGCAGGCATGCACCGGCCTGCTTGCGCTGCAGCACACGCTCCGTCACCGTCTGGTCGTAGAGCATGTACGCGTGCCCGCGGCGTTCGCGGTAGTCGATGCTGAACGCGTACCCCGCGTACAGCCGCCGCAGCCACGGGTCGTGCTCCAGCTTCTGCTCGGGCATCGCGCTGCTGCCGCCGTAGCGCGTCTGCGTGACGTCCACGGTGCGCAGGTACCCGTCGTACTGGCTCGGCCAGTTGATGCCCCACGGCGCCGGGTCCGTGGTGACCTCATTCACCTCGACGAGGCGAACGAACGGCTGCCGGGCGTCGATCTGGTGCTCGAAGATCGTCACGAGCAGCGCCGTCACGCCGAAGGTGACCACCGCGGCGACCGCCAGGACGGCCGCCAGCAGCAGCGTGCGCCGGCGGGCCGGCGTGGCGGGCTCGGCCGGTCTTTCGGCGTGCTTTTCGGGGGGCGTCGGTGTGGCGTCGTCTTGGGGTTGGTCGGGCATCGTCGCGTCCTTCGGGCTATCTCGCTCTGGTTACCGCGGGCCGTGGGCCACGCCGTCGTGGCAGTGGATGCACAGCAGCATCTGGCCGGCCAGCGGGTCGGCGTCCTCCAGCGGGAGCATGTTGTGTACGAAATCCGAGTGGCAGTGCAGGCAGGCGTTCTGCGTCACCTTCCGGTTGCGCGGCTTGATCTTGATCGGCTCGTGAAAGTTCTCGAGCGTGAACGCCAACGAATGGAAAAACCCGTTGTCGGCCTTCACCACCCACTTGCCGAGGAAATCATGCGGCAGGTGGCAGTCGTTGCACGTGGCCACGGCGTGGTGGCTGGAGTTCTGCCAGGAATCAAAGTGCTCCTGCATCACGTGGCAGTTCGCGCACGCGTTGGGGTCGTTGAGCATGTAGCTGAACCCCTTGCCGTACCCGAACGTGAACGCCCCCACCCCGCCGAGCATCCCGAGGACGACCGCGACGGCGATCGTAAGAAACCCGACGCCGCGCGTGATCCCGAAGTTTCCACGCCGCCACCACCGCATCACCTCCACCTTGCGGCACAGGCGGCGGAGGTGTCAATGGATGAATCTAGATGGGTTGCGACGGCGGGTCGTCACGGATGATGATTCGGCCGTCGATGTGGCCGCAGCGTCGCACCGTGCCGCCAACGGAGACGCCCTCCGCACCGACCGCCTCAGCCCGCTGTCGCCACCGGCATCGTCGTACCGATGCGCTCGTCGGATTCTTCCCGCCTGTTGCTCTTCCACCACCCCGTCGGCAGCAGGCCCAGGCCCATCACCGCCAGTTGGCTTACCACGAATGCCATCAGCCAGAAGACCGCCGATTCCATGAAGCCGTAGCTGTGCAGGCCCACGCCGAGCATGTTCGTGCCGAACCAGCTCCAGGCCGTGACGATGTTGCCGCCCACCGCCAGCACGGCGATGCCGCGCTCGCGGATCAGCCCGCCCCACCGCGCGTGGAGCAGCAGCGCGCCCATCAGCACCACCAGTGCGGCGCCGTTTTCCTTCGGGTCCCAGCCCCAGAAGCGGCCCCAGCTCTGGTCCGCCCAGATGCCGCCGAGCACCGTGCCCACGAAGCTGAACAGCAGCGCGAAACAGGTGATGCCGTAAACCATTCGGATCAGTGACCGGGCCTTGTCGCCGGACAACATGCTTGTAAACACCCCGAACACGATATACGCCGCCCCCAGCATGCCGGCCAGGAACATCGCCGCGTAACCCAGCGTGATCGCCACGACGTGCGTCGCCAGCCAGAAGTTGCTGTCGAGCACGGCCTGCATCATCTGCATCGTGTCGCCGTCGTTGCCCAGGTTGTGCGCCACCACCAGCGTGCCGAAGCCAGCCACCGCCGTGCACAGCCCGGCCAACCCCAGCTTGAACAGCTTCTCCAGCCCAAGCCCCATCAGCACCGCCGCCCAGCCGACGAAGATCGCCGAGGAGTACAGGTTCGTCACCGGCGGACGGCCCTGCAGGTAGATCCGCGCCGCGATGCCCAGCGTGTGCACCACGAACGCCACCAGCAGCACCGCCACCGCACACCGCCGCAACACCTCCGGCCAGCCGGGTGTGCCCGGCGCGCGGGTCACACGTTGCTCGCCGGCGTGTGTCACCCCGTCCGCCGCCGGCCGGAGCACCAGCGCACCGCACCCGAGCAGAAACGCCAGCACGTACGCGGCCATCGCCCCGTAGAACGGCTGCAGCCGGTTGAACGCCACCTCGTGCCGCACCTGCCCCGTGGCCTCGGGCAGCCGGGCCAGCAGCAGGTGCTGGTAGCCGGCCAGGGCTTGGTTGAATTTACCAGGATCGCGATCGTTGTAGGCTGACATCACCCCCGTGACCGCCGCCACCGCCGGGTGGAGCCGCGTCGGGTCGATCGAGCCGTCCGGCCGGGCCGCCCCGGCGTGCATGCCGGCCACCAGCGCCTCGGAAAACGCCCGCCACGCCTCGCCTTCCTGCAACGGCGGCACCACGTACGGGTGGTGCATCTGGCTGAGCCCCAACAGCAAATCCACCCGCCGGTAGAGGTCCAACACCGCACGCTGGTACGCGTCGCGCGACCGCGGCTCCAGCTGCAACGCCGCCTCGGCCTGCTCGGCCACCTTCGGCCAGTGCGGCTGGACCGTCGCCAGGCTGAACCGCCCCACCTGGTCCTGCGGTTGCCCGACCAGCGTCAACACCTGCGGGTGGTCAATGCGGATGACCTCGTAATGCTGCGCCACCTGCGGGCGGGCCATCAGGTCGATGAGAAACCGCACCGCCGGCAGCCGCTGTCCTTCGTACTCGAACGTCTGCCGGCCGCTGACGGAGACCAGCGTGTTCCGCGCGACGGTGTCCATCGGCTTGATCCGCCCGTCGGCCGAGACCGGCAACCGGCCGAAGCCGGTAAGGTCGTAAGCGGCCACTTCTTCTCTGCCACCGCCGGCGCCGTCGCCGCGAATGGCCGGCATCAGCACCAGCAGCAGCGCCGCGGCCGCGGCAAGCCAGGGTGCCAGCCGTTTGGCAACGGCCGTCTTCGTGTTGTGCGTCGGGTTGGTGGTCACGGGCGTTGCCTCCGCAGAAACGTTGTCAGGCTGATGCCAAAGTGCGCCACCAGCCCCAGCGTCACCAGTCCGCAGGCGATGTACGGCAGCAGCCAGCCGGGGTTGCTCACCACCTGCAGGATCGTGCCGCGGTCCTGCTCAAGGAACGCGCTCTGGTAGAGCGCATCGCCGGCATACCGCAGCGGGTTGTTCATCGAGATCAGGGCTTCACGCGTCTGCCCGCTCGCGCGGTCGGTCACCACCACTTCGCTGGAGAAGTTCCGCGGCTTCTCGGTACCCACGAACTTGTCGTGACGGAAGTCGATCAGGTGCACCTCGTATGGCTTGTACGTCCGCCGGAACCGCAGCACGACGTCGCGCGTGTCATCACCCGTCACAACCGGCTGCGGCGTGGCCATGTTCAACGACACCAGCCACCGGCCCAGCACCTGTCCGTCGCGGCTCAGCTCGATGACGGCCGAGGGCGCATCCACCCCGCCGCTGACGCCCGCCGCTTCGGGCGTTTCCACCGCCACCACCTGCCGGCCGAGGCCCGCCGTCGCACGCGGCGCGGGGAACGAGGGGTCCGGGCTGGCACGGAACAACTGCGAGTTCCGCAGCCACGCCGTCACGCGGACGTCGAACGGCAAGTCCGGGTGGGAAATCGTTCGGCCGGTCTCGGCCGCGGCTTCGAGCATCGCCTGCGGCACCTTCACGACCAGATCGTGCGCCGGGTCGCTCCGGTCTATCACGGCCAGCTCCGCCGAGCGGATGTCCTCCACGTACCCGGCCGTCTGCCCCTCGGCGATGGTCATCTGCCCCTCGTCGGCCATCAGCCCGGTGACGAACTCGCTGGCCAGCAGCAGGATCAGCCCGGCGTGCAGCGTGATCATGCCGGGCCGCTTCGCCGAGAGCTTGAACCGCACCGCGTGCGCCGCGATCAGGTTGAGAATCAGCAGCCCGCCGAGCAGAAACCCGCCTGGGAACGGCACGGCCGCGTCCGTCTGCCAGAGCTGCTGCGGGATGAACAGTTGCACGTCCACCCACGCGATGAGGCTGCGGAAGTAGCCGTCCATCACCCGCCAGACGCCCTGCTGCGCCTGTGCCAGCGTACCGGCGAAGATCAGCGCCATCGACAACACGAACAGCCCGCACGTGAGCCGCAGCGACGCGAGCGGCGCGAGGATCCGCCGCCAGCGGGCGACGGGCCTGCCCGGCCGGCGCGACGGCCCGCCGCCGTGCGGCGTCGGTGACGAGTGAGTCGGCGCGGGCGAACGCGGGCCGTCCGCGACGGCAACGCTTGCCTCGGGAGCCGGGGCAGGCTCAACGGTGTCGTCATCGGGGTGCTGCGGGTTGGCGGACGTCGTTCCTGCTGGGCGCGGCGGCATATCACCTATCTTCGATGGGATGGAAGCTGCGCGCGAACGTGAAAATCTCCGGGCGGGCGGCCTTGATCGCCTCGGCCGGTGCCGTCGCCTTCACAAAGTACGTCGACTCCGACCCCGCCGGGCTGATCACCGCCCCGGCCAGCCCGCGCTCACCGGCGTCGATCCGCACCAGGTGCCCGCTCACCCCACTGCCCTCGAACGCCTCGAGCGAATCGCCCAACGCGGCCACGTCCGCGGCCGGGGGCAGGCCCAGCTGCCGACGCCAGCGGTTCACGTTTGCCAGCAGCCCCCCGCCGTCGCCGCCGAGCGACGTGACGGTGACCTCGACCGCATCAGGTGCAGGCCCGGTGCGGTACGTCGCCAGCCGCATGGGCACGCCGGCGTCGACCGCCCGCCACCCGGCCGGCGGGTGCCAGTGCATCTGGCCGTCCGAATCAGGCAGCGTAGCGGAGGTGCCGCCTTCTGTTGCAACAGTCGAATTTGCTACCGTTTCTGCCGGACCCGCGGCCGAGTCAACGCCCTGAGCCTGCCGTGCCTTCGGCTCGACGGCCACCTCGACCGCCGGCTCCTCCCGACATCCGCCGGCCACAACCAGCACCGCAAGCACCACGCCGGCCGAACGGCAGAAGCTGCGGCGCGTGCCCGTATAGGATTGATCAATCATGATTCCTCCGAAAAAAGTCTATAGAAAGCGACGAACCGAGCCGGACGGGATGGCCGATCGACGAAGTATAATCGACCGCAGAGACGCCAAGAACGTGGAGATTCAAGCGGAGATGAAGCAAGTCACCTTGAGCCGGCGCAGCGAGTCCGACAACCCCTATGCGTGAAGAGAATGTGTGCATCCCCTCGACATTACAGCAACCCGTCGAACCGCGTATCGGCGCGCGGGCGGGTGGGAACCGCCAGGCTCAAGCTTGTACAGACCGGTGCGCTGCACTCCCGGGGTGTGCTGTGTCGTGCAACAACACGGATCGGCGCGTCGGTCTAGAACTCCAGCCCGCCGCGAAGCTTCGTCTTGCGGGGCTTGCTCGGCCGCGTTTCTATCGTCGCGGGTTCGGGCATTGCGTAGCCGGCGTCGGCCTGTTTGATGCTCAGGGCGATGCGGCGTTTTTCCGCGTCCAGCTCCAGCACGCGCACCTTCACCTGCTGGCCGGGGCGGACCACGTCGGTCGGCTTGTTCACCCGCTTGTGGTCGAGTTCGCTGATATGCACGAGGCCTTCCAGCCCCGGCTCCAGTTCCACGAATGCGCCGAAGTCGGCCACGCGCGTCACGGTGCCCTCGGTCACGCTGCCGCGGGCGTATCGGCCCTCGGCCTCCTTGAACGGGTCCCCGCCGGCCTGCTTCAGGCTGAACGTCAGCTTCTTCGCCTGCGTGTCCAGCCCGATCACCACCACGCGCGTCGTGTCGTTCACGGCCACCACCTCGCTCGGGTGGCGGATGCGGCTCCAGCTCATCTCACTGATCGGCAGCAGCCCTTCCATCCCCTCCTCGACCTCGAGGAACGCGCCGAAGTTTTCCAGCTTCACCACGCGCGCCGTGATCATCGTACCGACCGCGTACTTGTCGCCGGCGTCTGCCCACGGGTCGCGCATCAGCTGCTTGAGGCTCAAGGAGATCTTGCCGGTCTGCGTGTCGAACTTGATGACCTTCACGTCGACCTGGTCGCCCTCTTTGACGA
Organism: Phycisphaerae bacterium; assembly: GCA_050329715.1. GTDB lineage: Bacteria > Planctomycetota > Phycisphaerae > Tepidisphaerales > Tepidisphaeraceae > DAIOTR01. The sequence goes on along the minus strand of JBHJOM010000142.1, from coordinate 13,597 downwards.
TGTCGCCGGGCTTCACGTGGCGGTTGTACGTCATCTCCGAGACGTGCAGAAGCCCGTCGGCCCCGCCGAGGTCCACGAACGCGCCGAAGTCCGTCAGCTTGCGGACCGTGCCGCGGAGCAACGCGCCTTCTTCCAGCGTCTTGAAGAGTTCTTCCTTCTTCTCGGCCGCCTCCACCTCCAGCACGGCCCGGCGGGAGAGCGTCAGGTTCTTGGCCCGGCTGTCGGCGCGGGTGACCTTGGCCTGCACCTTCTCGCCGATGAAGACCGACAGGTCCTTGTGGAACTGGATGTCAAACTGCCCCGCCGGGATGAACCCGCGAAGCTGCCCGACCTTCACTTCCAGCCCGCCTTTGTTCATGCCGACGACCATCGCCTCGACGACCTGCCCGGCCTGAATGTGCTCCCAGCCGACGTCCTTGCTGGCCGCACCCTTCTTGTTGAGCTTGTACAGGTCCTCTGCCTCGTCGAAGCGGAGCACCTGCCACTCGTACTCGAAGCCCAGGGCCGGCTCTTCGTCCTCCCACTGTCGCAGCGGGGCGATGCCGGCGTTCTTGCCGCCCAAGTCCACGAAGACCGCGTCGTCCTTCGGGTCGATCCGCCGGACCCACCCCTTGACGATGCCGGACAGCCGCGGCGTCATCTCGGCCTGGGTCACCTTGCCCTGAAAGCCGTAAAGGGCGTCCAGGTCAATATCGCCGATCTCGCCTTCCACCTGCTTGTCTACAGCGTCGGCGTTGGGGCGGTAATGCTCTTTGAGTTCGTTTTGCTCGGTCATGCTGTGCTCAGAAGTTAACCCTCACGCGAAGGTGCGTGAGCTTAGGCAGAACAAAATACCAGCCTCGCCCGAAGATGCGAAGCGACAACCCGACGCCGACGGTGGCAAAACACCAAACCCTTCGGGCGGCACGTCGCTTGCACACTCCTCTTTCGTCGCCGCCCGGCGGCCGTGCCACGAGCGACCCTTTAACCAATCCACCCGGACCAACCCATGCGCTTCATCCCCACCCGCGTCCACGGCATCCTCGACTACCTCGGGGGCGTCCTGCTCATCGCGTTCCCGTTCATCCTCGACTTCAACTCCCAGGTCGCCACCATCCTTATGGTCGCCGTCGGCGTGACCGTGCTGCTCTATTCGCTCTTCACCGACTATGAACTGGGCGTTTCACGCAAAATCCCGGTCGTCGTTCACCTGGCACTCGACGGCCTCGGCGGCCTGCTCCTGCTGGTTTCGCCGTGGCTGTTCCAGTTCGACGATATCAACGTCGTCTGGCCGTTCGTCCTGATGGGCCTCGTCGAACTCGGTGCGGCGTTTTTCACGCACAAAGTCGCCGACGACAAGGCCGTCGCCACCACCCAGCACCGCCCGAGCGCCCACACCGGCGGCTACGCCTCCCAAGGCCGCGCCTAACGCAACGACCCTGAATGCAGCAACCCGACGCGCAGAACCCGACGCCCGAACTGCCGACGCCCCAGCCTGCCGAGACTGTCGCGCCCACGACCTCGCCCATCACCCCCGCCCGCGACGTCGGCGAAGGCGTCGGCCGGCTCACCCAGGGTGCCGGCGAGGTCGTCTACGCCCTGCCCACCATCGCCGTCGGGCTCATGGTGCTCCTCAGCCTCTGGTTCGTCGGCTTTATCGTCGCCTGGCTGCTCCGGCGGCTCGTCAGCAAGACGCGTGAACGGCGGAACCTGGCGCTGGCCTTCGGCCGGCTGTTTCAGGGCATCTGCATCGTGCTGGGCGTGCTCGTCGCGGCCGTCATCGTCTTCCCGAACTTCACGCCCACCCGCCTGCTGGAGTTCCTGGGCCTGGGCAGCGTGGCCGTCGGCTTCGCCTTCCGCGACGTGCTGCAAAACTACCTGGCCGGGCTGCTGCTGCTCTTCACGGAGCCGTTCCGCATCGGCGACCAGATCGTCTTCCGCGAGTACGAGGGCACCGTCACCGACATTCAGACGCGGGCGACGTTCGTCCGCACCTACGACGGCCGCCGGGCCGTCATCCCCAACGCCGAACTCTTCATCAACCCGGTTCTCGTAAACACCGCCTTCGACCGCCGGCGGGTGGAGTACGACCTGGGCATCGGCTACGGCGACGACATCGCCGAGGCGCGGCAGATCATTCTGGCCGTGCTCGAAACCGACCCGACCGCCCACGACGACCCGCCGCCGGACGTGCTCGTTTACGAACTGGCGCCCGACGCCGTGATCCTCCGCGTGCGGTGGTGGATCGAGCCGCCGCAACGCGCCGACGCACTGGAGAGCCGCGACAGCGTGCTGGAGAAGTTGAAAGTCCGGCTGACGGCCGCGGGCATCGACCTGCCCTTCCCGACGCGACAGGTGCTGCTGCACGACCAGACGGAACCCGAAGACGGCGACCGACACACCCGCCGCGAGGGCTGGCCCACCCCCAGAACGAACCCCGAAGCCGAACCGGAAGCAGAAGCCGCCCCCGCAGCGAAAGCCGACGCGAAAGCCGACGCGGAAGCCGACGCCGGCGAACCGCCGCCGCACCGCCCGGGGGCGTGAGGCCCTGGTGCCGTGAGGCCGCGGGCCCGTTGCACGTTATCGGCCGCTCTTTTTGCCTTTGTCCCCCCGGGCGTGGGCCGCTAGCATCTGGACTATGTCCGACCTGTTGCCCCCGCAGACCGATTTCGGGGCAGGCTTTGAAAAGGTCACGATCCGGCAGTTCACCATCTTCCTGGACAACCGCGTGGGCAGGCTCGCCCAGCTCATGCGGTGCCTGGAGGAAGCCGGCCTACGCATCAACGCGCTGACCGTGCTGGAGTCGGCGGATACCGCTCTCGTGCGCCTCGTCTGCAACAACCCGGACAAGGGCCGCTGGTGCCTCGAGGAGAACAAGTTCCCCCTCTCCGAGACCGAGGTGCTGGCCGTGGAGCTCCCGGCCAACGAGTCGGCCCCGATGATCGCCATCTGCTCCGCCCTTGTCACCGCCGAGCTGAACATCTACTACGCCTACCCCCTGCTCCGCGCCGAGGGCAAACGCCCCGCACTCGTTTTGCACGTGGACGACGTGCACCTGGCCAGCCGCCTGCTCATGCGCAAGCGCTTCCGCATCATCGGCGAGAGCGACCTGGCAAGCCCCAGTGGCGTGGATGACGAAGACTAGGCCCGCCGCCGAATGAGCAATGGGCAGGGAACCAATGACCAAAGGGATACGCGATTGAGTTCGGCTTAGCCGTAATCTTTGGTCATGGGTGCCTTGGACGTAGCTCATTCTCAACCCCTGCGCGAGCACCTGGCGTTTGATGCCGAGGGGGACGTCGCGGCACAGCTGGCCGCCGTGCCCGGGCGGTGGTGCGTCTGCCTCCTCTCGGACACCAACGACCGGCCGAGCCTCCTCGTGCAGGTGAAGAACCTCCGCGCGAGCCTCAAGAACCGCCTGGCCCCCGACCCGGCCGACGACGACACGCCCACACGCAAGATCGACTACGCCGGCGTCATCGGGCACGTCCGCTGGTGCCGCGTCGACAGCCCCTTCGAGGCGGACGCCGTCTACCTCGAGGCCGCACGCTTCTACTTCCCCGACGCCTACCGCGGCATGCTCGGCTACCAGCCGGCGGCCTTCGTACACGTGAACCCCGCCACCACCTACCCGCGCTTCACCACCGAGACCGACCTCACCAAAAAGACCGGCCTCTACCTGGGCCCGATGAAAGACCGCGCCGCCGCAAAACGCTTCCGCGAGGCCGTCGAAAACGCGTTCGACCTGTGCCGGGACTACACCTTCCTGACCAACGCCCCGGCCGCGGCCTGCCCGTGGCGGCAGATGCACAAATGCGTCGGCCCGTGCGACGGCAGCATGTCGCTCGACGCCTACGGCCACCTGGTCGGCCACGCCGCCGAGGTCGCCGCGGACCCGCAGGCGGAGATCGACCAGCAGGAACGCCGCATGCGTGCCGCCGCCGCCGACATGCGGTTCGAGACGGCCGCGGACATCAAGCAGTTCATCGCCCAACTGGCCGAGCTGCGTGCCGGGCCGTTCAAGTTCGTGTCGCGCCTGACCGACCTCGCCTGGCTGACCGTACAACGCGGCCCGAAGGCCAGGGCCGCGACGCTCCTGCTCATCACCCCCGGCCAGATCCGCCACGTCTGCACCCTGAAAGCCCCGCCGGAAGCCGCCAGCGACCTGCTCCGAACCGTCTACCACACCGCCGAAGAGGCCCGCCGAACCGCCCGCCCGCTGACCGAAGCCGGTGCCGACCGCATGGCCGTGCTGGCCAACCACCTGTATGCCGGCAAACACCAACGCAGCGTCTTCCTGCCGGTGGCCGAGCTGAACGAAAAGACGTTGAGCAAGGCCTACAAAAAAGTCATCGCCAGTAAAAGCGAGGATGACGAGGAACACCCGGCGGAATAGCAGCCCGGCATCCGGGAGGGCGAGACTCCAGTCGAGCCGGTTTTCGTCGATCGAGCGTTGTAAACGCAGAGACCGCAGAGGGTGGGAGATCAGGGAGAAATGAATAGGGTGAAAGCATCGGATCCAAGTCAATTTAGATCCGGCTTGAGCGTGTCATCGTGAGTTGTCGCGTGCCTCCGGCACTCACGGGGACAGACAGACACCTGCTTTTGAGAGGTCCGAACGAGGTCGAGCCGCTCACACCCCTACAACTGCCCGACAACTGGGAGATGTGTAGAACAGGCATCTCGACGCAACGCTGTCGCTTTACACGCCCGCCCCGAAGGACGAAGCTCCGGCCGAGCCGACGGGAGCAGTCATGCGCTGCACCACGCAAAGACCGCGGAGTTGAGGAGGCCGCAGGGAGGAGAAGTCAGCCACGATTCTTTGGATCTGACATGTTCACCCTATTCATCTCTCCCCGATCTCCCACTCTTTGTGATCTCTGTGTTTCTGCCGCTCGATCAACGGACCGGCTCGGCTGGAGCCTCGCCCTCCCAAACGGCACTGCCCGACTTCCTGGCACGCTACGGCCAAAAGACACGCGGCGGGCGGTTGCCGCACGGGTGGCGGTTCGCGGGGGCGTAGTCGACGTCCGGCAGGTGCGACAGGTGCTGGGCCATTTGCCGGCGGGGCTCTTCCAGCATGGCCGCGTCGGCCGAGAGGTCGTGGCACTCGTTCGGGTCGGTGGCGAGGTCGAAGAGCTGTTCTTCGCCGGTACGGGCGTACCAGATGTACTTGTGCCGGCCGTGGACGAGCCAGTGGTTGTCGTGCGAGCCGCCGCAGCCGCCGAAGACCGTCTGTCGGACGGCGGGCGACTGGCCGCGCATCACCGGCACGAGGGAGTGGCCGTCGAGGCCATCCGGCACGGGCACGCCGGCCAGGTCCAACACCGTGGGCATGACGTCTTCCCACGACACCAGCGCGTCGGAGGTGCCTTGGGGCACGTCGACGTTCCGCCCGGCGATGAACAGCGGCACGTGGGCCGACGCCTCGTAGCCGAGGGACTTTCGGAACAGGTGGTGGTCACCGAGCATCTCGCCGTGGTCCGAGGTGAAGAGGATGTAAAGCGGCTCGCGGCCGCGGGGGTTGTGGTACTCGAAGTAGCGGTCGATGACGTACTGCACGCAGTCGTCGATGTGGTTGATGAGCCCGTAGTACCCGGCGATAGCGTCGTGAATCTCGTCCGGCGGGAACGGCCCGACGGGGGCGACCGGGTCGAGCCCGCGGCGGCCGTCTTCGGCCGGGGCCCACTCACCGAGCGTCGGCGCGAGGTCGGTGCGGTGAATGTAGCGTTCGTAGTAGTCACGAGGGGGGACGAGAGGCGGGGGCGGCGCGGTGAACGACAGGTGCATGAACCACGGCGAGGACGGGTCCCGCCAGCCGTCGAAGAAATCCACCGCCCGCCGGGCGAGCCAGCTGGTCTGGTGGTACACCTCGTCCAGGTGCCACGGCCGGGCGACTCGGCCGTTGCCGTTCACGCCGTGGGCGGTCGAGTGGCTCGGCAGGCCCCGTGATGCGAGCCAGGCGGTGTAGTCGTTCTGGTTCTGGATGGCGGAGGTCGGCCGCCAGCTGGCCGAGTCGCTGAGCACCATGTGGTCGAACCCGAACCGCTTGCGTTGCGGGTGCAGGTGAAGTTTGCCGACCAGTTGCGTCTGGTAGCCCGCGGCCGAGAGCACGCCCGGGAGCGTGGCCGGCGGCTCGAACGGCACGCCGTCCCGGTAGCGCCGCAAGCCATGCGATTGTGGTGAAAGCCCCGAAATGAGTGTGCGCCGCGCCGGGATGCAGACCGGGCAGGTGACGTAGCAGCGGGAAAAGTTAGTGCCGGCCGCGGCCAGGTGGTCGAGGTTGGGCGTGCGCAACACCCGGTTGCCGTTGATGCCCAACGCGTCGTAGCGCTGCTGGTCGGTGGTGATGAGCAGGATGTTGGGTGAGCGCACTGCCATGCAGCTAACCTAGCGGCAGCGGCCGTGCGGTGGAAGCGCCTAGGCCCCGGCCGCCGCGGCCTGCCGGACGGCCGCACTAAACGCTGATCGTCTTCGGGTCCGCCCCGAGCAGGCCGACCTGTACGCCGTGCCGGCGGAGGATGCCCGTGGCCTTGCTGTTGACGACCAGCAGCACGATCAGGCCGATGAGGGGAATCAGCGTCAGGATGCCCAGCACAACGCCCACGGCCGTGCCGAAGATGCGAATGGCGAGCATGAAGACGAAGACCGCCGCCGTGACCACGACGCCGAGTACCGCAACGCCCAGAACCAGTTTCAACCCGGCCGGAACAACGAACTGCGCCGCGATAAGCCCGATGTAGATCAGGATGCAGATGCAGATCATTCGCTGCTGCTGAGCCACCTCTCGCAGCCAAACGGCGTCGAATTGGGCGGCCTGGTAGTTCAGTGGAGCTTGCGTCATGGGGACCCCTTCGGTTTGTGTCGCGCGGCATCATAACTCGGGCCGCAGTGGCGGCAAGCTGCGGGCGGGCGGCCTGTCGGCGGCTGCGGCGTCGGCGCGCAAAAAGCCGGGGCGGCGCTTGATGCGCTGCCCCGGCGTGCTTCCACCTTCGTGAGTTTGCCTCGCCGGCGGGGCCGCCGCGTTACTCCTTCACTTCGTACTCGGCGTCGATAACGTCGTCGCCCTTCTCGCCTTGCTGGCCGGTGGCCCGGTCGCTCTTGGCCTCGGGGCCGGGGCCCTCGCCCTCCGGCCCGCCGGCGGCGTTGGCACCGGCCGCGGCCTGCTGACCGGCGTCCTTGTACATCGCCTCGCCGGCCTTCATGCTCGCGGCCTGCACGGCTTCCAGGGAGCGGCGCAGCGCCTCGACGTCGTCGCCGTCCTTGTTCGCCTTCAACTGCGAGAGGGCACTCTCGATCTCGCCGCGGACGTCGGACGGGATCTTCTCCGCGTTTTCGCCGTTGATCAGCTTCTCGGTGCTGTAGATCACGCCGTCGGCCTGGTTCTTCAGCTCGATCAGCTCGCGGCGCTTCTTGTCTTCCTCGGCGTGGGCCTCGGCATCAGCGCGCATCTTCTCGATCTCGGCGTCGGACAACCCGCCGGCGTTCTGCACCTCGATCTTGGCCTCCTTGCCCGTGCCGCGGTCCTTGGCCGAAACCGTCAGGATGCCGTTCACGTCGATGTTGAACTTCACCTCGATCTGCGGAATCCCACGCGGTGCCGGCGGCAGGTCCGTCAGGTTGAACGTGCCCAGCAGGCGGTTGTCCCGCGCGAACTCACGCTCGCCCTGCAGCACGTTGATCGTCACGGCCGTCTGGTTGTCGGCCGCCGTGCTGAACGTCTCCGACTTGCTCGTCGGGATCGTCGTGTTCCGCTCGATCAGCTTCGTCATCACGCCGCCGAGCGTCTCCACGCCCAGCGACAACGGCGTCGCGTCCAGCACCAGGATGTCCTTCACGTCGCCCGTGGCGATGCCGCCCTGAATCGCCGCGCCCACGGCCACCACCTCGTCCGGGTTCACGGTGCGGTTGGGCTCCTTGCCGTTGAACAGCTCCTTGACCACCTGCTGCACCTTCGGCACGCGCGTCGAGCCGCCGACCAGCAGCACTTCGTCGATCTGCTCGGGCTTGAGGTTCGCGTCCTTGAGCGCATCGCGAACCGGCTTCTTCACCTTCTCGATCAGCGGGTCGATCAACTGCTCGAACTTCGCCCGCGTGATCGTCAACTGCAGGTGCTTCGGGCCGGACTGGTCCGCCGTGATAAACGGCAGGTTGACGCTCGTCTCCATGTTGGAGCTGAGCTCGATCTTGGCCTTCTCCGCCGCCTCCTTGAGGCGCTGCAACGCCATCGGGTCGTTCCGCAGGTCGATGCCTTCCTTCTTACGGAACTCCTCGGCGATGTGGTTGATCACCTCCTCGTCGAAGTCGTCGCCGCCCAGGTGCGTGTCACCCGAGATGCTCATGACCTCGAACACGTTGTCACCCACGTCCAGCACCGACACGTCGAACGTGCCGCCGCCTAAGTCGAACACCAGGATCTTCTCGTCCTTCTTCTTGGCCGTGCCGTAGGCCAGCGCCGCCGCCGTGGGCTCCGGCAGCACACGCAGGACCTTCAACCCCGCGATTTCCCCCGCGTCCTTGGTGGCCTTGCGCTGCGCATCATTGAAGTACGCCGGCACGGTGATGATCGCGTCGGTCACCTTCTCGCCGAAGTAGTCCTCGGCCGTCTTCTTCAAATCCTGCAGGATGAACGCCGAAACCTCCTCCGGCGTGTACGTCTTGTCCCGCGCCTTCACCTTCACGAAGTCCTCAGCGCCGCCGATGACCTCGTACGGCACCATCTTCTCTTCCTGGGCCACCTCGCTATGACGCCGGCCCATGAACCGCTTGATGCTGAAGATCGTGTTCCGCGGGTTCGTCACCTGCTGGTGCTTGGCAACCTGCCCGACCAGCCGCTCGCCCTTCTCCGTGAAGGCGACCACGCTCGGCGTAATGCGGCTGCCCTGGCCGTTGATCAGCACCTTCGGCTGATCGCCCTCCATAATCGCCACCACGCTGTTGGTCGTACCCAGGTCAATGCCAATCGTTTTTCCCATGCTGTCTCCTGCTTGGTCGTGTTGTCGTGTCGTATGGACGCCACTACTCGCCCTTCACGGCGCAGGATCGACGTCTCCCACCTCCCTCAACAAAGCGGGTGCCAACCGTCCCCCACCCCGAATCGCCCCTAAATGCCTGAAAACGCCCCTCTTACACCCCCCACGCCCCTTCCGCCCGGGTGCCACTTCGACAGGCCGCCCCCACCGCCTGCCGATGTGGCAAGGCCCGCCACGGTGCTACCATCAGGCTATGTCACCGCACCTCCCCACCGCCCCGGCCGCCCAAACCACCGTCCCAACACGCTCCCACGCCGCCTTCGCCGCCGCACAACGCGTCATGCCCGGCGGCGTCTCCTCCCCCGTACGCGCCTTCGGCGCCGTCGGCGGCACACCCGTCTTCGTCAACAAAGCCCAGGGGCCCTACGTCTTCGACCTCGACGGCAACCGCTACGTCGACTACGTCGGCAGCTACGGCCCGGCCATCCTCGGGCACGCACACCCGGCCGTCGTCCACGCCGTCCAGGCCGCCGCCGAACGCGGCTTTTGCTTCGGCTTCCCCACCGACCTGGAAACCCACCTCGCCGACCTCATCGCCTCCGCCCTCCCCGGCGTGGACATGGTCCGCTTCGTCAACTCCGGCACCGAGGCCGCCATGAGCGCCATCCGGCTCGCCCGCGCCGCCACAGGCCGCGAAAAAATCGTCAAGTGCGTCGGCTGCTACCACGGCCACTTCGACGGCCTGCTCGTCGAGGCCGGCAGCGGCGCACTCACCCACGGCACCCCCTCCTCCCCCGGCGTGCCCGCCTCCGTCACCGCCGCCACACTCCTCGTGCCCTACAACGACCTCGCCGCCGCACAACGCCTCTTCGAGCAGCACCCCGACACCATCGCCTGCTTCGCCGTCGAGCCCGTCGCCGGCAACATGGGCCTCGTGCCCCCCGCCCCCGGCTACCTCGCCGGCCTGCGGGCCCTCTGCGACGCCCACGGCACCCTCCTGCTCTTCGACGAAGTCATGACCGGCTTCCGCGTCGCCTGGGGCGGCGCCCAAACCCTCTACAACGTCCGGCCGGACATCACCTGCCTCGGCAAAATCATCGGCGGCGGCCTGCCCGTCGGCGCCTACGCCGGGCCACGCCACCTCATGGAACAAGTCTCCCCCGCCGGCCCCGTCTACCAGGCCGGAACCCTCTCCGGCAACCCCCTGGCCATGACCGCCGGCCTGGCCACCCTCCAACGCCTGCAGGACGGCCAAGCCTACCGCCAACTCGAAACCACCGCCGCCACCCTGGAAGCCGCCTGCCAAACCCTCGCCCGCCGCCACGGCGTCCCGCTCACCACCAACCGCGTCGGCAGCATGCTGGGCCTCTTCCTCACGCGCGAGCCGGAAACCCCCGTCACCAACTACACCGAAGCCACCGCCTGCCCGGCCGACACGTTTGCCCGCTTCTTCCACGCCCTGCTGGCCGCCGGCGTGATGATCGCCCCCGCCCGGTTCGAAGCCCTGTTCATCAGCACGACGCACGACGAAGAAGCCCTGGACCTGACCACAAAAGCCCTGAACACGGCGTTCGCGGCGGTGAAGGCGGGCCAGGCGGAAGCTAAGCCGCCGAGCGAAAGGTAGACATGATCGCAAACCCTACGGCCGACGCGGGCAGGTGGAGACGGTGATGAACATGCTGAAGCGCAACCTCGGCGACTCGCCGAGCAGCCGCACGCCCGAGGGCAAGAAGCGGGAGATGCTGTTGATTGTGTTGACGCACAACACGATGATATCCAGATCAACCGCGAGGGTCGCAACCGATCCGGTACGTACGCTTTAGCTCGCTCTTCCGCTGATAACCGTGCAACTACTCTCCCACTACGCGTTGGTCGTGAGCCTGCCGTTTGAAGTCCCATGTGACATCCTGCTGAACGTATCGCGTCTGCCACTGGATATTATCAAGAGTATAAAAGATCGTTATCGAAACCAGATTATTTGCCGGTTCGTAATTGAGTTTGGCAGTGAGCTTCGCATCGTCTGGCTGCACATACGCTGCCAAAGGGCTCCACCTACGCAACGCGACAGATCGAGATCCTTTCAATGTCAGCTCGACCGCTTTTATCAGATTATTATCAAGGCAGTACAAGAAGACGACTCCTCCCGACGGCTTTTCAATGATGTCGAGCACAGACAAGGGGTTTTCCCCGATGTCGCTCAGAACTCCGCAAGCAACAATTGTTGTCCAAACTCGAAGCGCCTTCCCATCAACAATCAAATCGGCGTGAATTGACCGATACCCTCCGGGTGCAATTGGAAACTCACGATCTAGCCATGGCATTTCCTGCTTGTCGATGAACTCACTTGTTGAGATGACAAGATGAGCGGCATCACCGATCGGCTTGCTCGCTATCACGTTGTTCATGGCCGCGATCTTTTCCGCATTAGGTGCAGTTAGCTCGCCGACTACAAGAGCAAGCACTACTAGAAGTTGTCTAATCATTTGAAAGTTCCTCGAAACCTAGATCCCAATCAAGGTGCTGTCCAGGTGGGTTGCCAAGTACAACCTCCCCATCCAACACCCAGCCTATAACGTAATCATGCTCCCATTGTTCTTCGACGTTCGGCTGATCTTGAACAGTAGTACGCGAGCCTAATGACGGATCTAGAAGTACGCCGGGAAGTGCTTCAGTGGCGACGACCGCATGCCACCTGAACGCCGTATCTGGCAACTTAGGCGACCTAAAGGGGACGGGGCGACCTAAAGGGTACGTACCCCTTTTTTGACGATCCATTCCTGCCGATGCCTCGGGCTGTGTCGTCCGCTGAGCTGAAGTTGGTCGTCGGTCCCACGCCGGCAGCATCGCCCGGCGGGCGGGGGTTGGCAAGGGGGGGCTTGGTCGCGGGGTGCCCGGGGGTGTCGCCCGGCCGGCGAGGCCGCCCTCCCGCCGAGCCGGCGGCGCCTCGTGGTGGTTGCCCGGGCCCGCCTGAACGCACACCCCACGAGGCACGCGCATCAGCAAGTGCGGCGGCCGAGGGCCGCTCGGCTGCCGTTGCACCGGGTCACCACCGGCCGGCTCACCTGCAGACGGCGGGCGTGCACGAGTACAGGCGGGGCGATGCGCCAAGCAGGCGCACGCCGGCGGGCAGTAAGCGGAAAACATCGTTTAAGTCCTGTCGCACAACACGATGAACATCGGACGGCCCAGGAGGATCGCAACGCAGACGGTATGTCTGACTCACGTCGCCCACGAACGCCGCGTGTCGGGCGGTGATGGCGGACTGGGCTGTGCCGCGAACCTAGAGTGCCAATCCAAGCAAGCTTGAAAGTTCATCGGTGCAAGTGGGAGCCTCGGTACCTCATTGCACCGTCAGTGGCCATTCCTCTTGGCCAATCGCCATCGCGAGAAGACGTACCATGCCGCCAGGACGAAGACGGCCGCAGTATTGTACCAGAACGGAATGCGCACATACACAATTCTGTCGGAATGATAGCCTTTATCAATATAAAGCAAACGCTCCCAATTAACGATGATTACCGACTGGTAGACATATTCCTTGACCTCGACATAGAGGAACGTGCCGGGCCCATGCTTCGCAACCCCGTAGAATTCCATTATAACGTCGCCTGGCAAGCGTACAGCAGCATGGCACACCAGCAAGACGGTAGCTGCGAAGAGAAGCCAAGGATATCCAGCCTTCCTGCAGTCCTTCGCGTAGTCAAGCCGGTTTACGGAGATGTCTCGCTCGGCCTTCGATTTCTCGTCCATACTGCGCCCAATCCCAGCATACCCACGATTGCAAGGGCTCGCACTTCGATGTGCAAAGATCTATCATAGATATACACGTTCGTTGTAAGAATGCTAAACATCACAGCGTCTGCCGCAGTCACCATCTCCCAGGACTCAAACTTGCGTGGGAACACCTTGTATTGGTGATACGACCTCAAGCCGACAGCGTGAAAACCGTTCGGATGACTAAAGATCAGCGGGTAGACACGCAATCCATTTACAACCGTAACCGCCAGGAGTGCGACCGCTCCAACCGCAAAACACCAGAACACGAATCGCCTTCTAGACAACATCTATTACAACGTCCTGAATGAAGACCGGAGCGAGGGCCAGGCGGACGCGGATCGTGAATTGTCGGCCTGAGGGCGTCCCACTGCCGGCCGCGTACGTCAGCTGGCGGACACCCCGCTGAACGTCGAACAAGCTTGGATCACCGACATCACCGCCCAGCGCCGCGATCAACTCTGCACTTAAATCTACGGTTGTATTGATAACACCATTCCGTCGAAGAACTGCGTCCACCGTTCTCGACTCACTTGTCACGACAGTGCCTGTCGGCGGCTCGTACGTCCATTGTACATCAGCGAGGTTAAAATTCGCGGCAAATTGACCAAAGCGGTATCGACTTAATGTTCCTGGCTCTATTGAAACAAAGATCGTCTCGTCCGACTCGATGAGGCTGTCCTGAACCGGAACGATGTATACCACGTCCGACACCGTCTGCCCCGGCTCTATCGTCACCGAACTCGGCAGGTGTTCGTAGTCCACGCCCTCTTCGGCCGTGCCGCCGACGACGCCGATGTTTACGGACAACGCCTCGTCCAGCGGCAGCAATGTGGGCACTTGGTTGCGCTGCACCCGGAAGCCAAGGCTCT
>JBHJOM010000141.1:0-17255 GCA_050329715.1 Phycisphaerae bacterium | reverse complement strand
GGTTCAGCGGCAAGCGCTTCGCCGTGGAAGATGCCAACGTGCAGGTCAGCTACGGCAACCTGCTGAGTGACCCCGTCCGCGTCGCCGACGTGAACATCACGCGGCCGACGCTCAACCTCATGGAGAAGGGCGGCCGGCTCAACATCATGAAACTTCGCGACCTCCTCGAACAAGCCCCGGAGACCGACCCCAACCAGGAGCCGCTCAAGGTCATCATCGACAGCCTGACCGTCACCGAGCCGACCGTCGTCATCGAAAGCTCCCTGCTTTCCGGCGGACCCAGGACCATCACGCTGCCGACGTTCACCCTCAAGAACATCGGCAACGCCGAGGAGGCACAGAACGGCGTGGAACTCGGCAAAGTCGGCGTGGAGGTCATCACGGCCATGGCGGCCCAGGCGCTGGAGGACGGCGGCCTCCCGGCGGAGCTGCAGCAACTGCTCTCCGGCGACGTGCAGGCGCTGATCGACAACGCCGTGCCGGAACTCAAGGCCCGGCTCGGCGACGTCGTGAGCGACAAACTCGGCAAGGAACTCGGCGGGCTGCTGGGCGAGGGCGGGGCGGAGAACATCACCGGCCGGGCGGCCGATGAGATCGGCCGCGGCCTGGGCGACCTGCTCGGCGGCAACCGCAAGCCGCCCGAGGAGAAGGAGTAGCCTCGCGAGACCGCACCCGAAGAGGAAACGACCGTAAGCCGCTGGCCGAAGGCCGCGTTCACCCGCCCGGGGTGAACACGGCCTTCGGCCAGCGGCTTATGGTCTGGCTGTTTTGGCGGTGACGAACGACCGCCCGGTGACACAAACGAAGCGGCCCGCCGGTTTGAGCCGGCGGGCCGCTTTGCTTTTCAGCAATCGGATGTTGTCACCCGAGGTGCTTATGGGATCGCAGGACCCGGCTCGACCGTGCCACGCGACGGCGGCAGGAGGAAGGTGTCGCGGCTGTCGAACGGCGAACCGGCATCGGACAGGCCACGCTCACTGGGGGCGGCGGTGGTGGTTTCGCGACGTGTGTAGATCATGTCGCGCTGTGCACCGATGAACGGGTTCTGCTCGAACGAGGCGGAGCCGTCCAGGGTCAGTGCGACCTGGCCGTCACCATTGTGGTTCGGGCTGTTGGCCCGCTTCATCTGGTCGGACGGGGAGGTCGCGGTCAGAGCGGCCGGGATGTCGTCCCATACCGGGCCCTTGTCGGCCATGTAGACCAGTTCCGGGTTACCCGACTGCTTAAGGGCGAAGCCGTTGGAGACGGCGGCCTGGCTCGGGTAGGGGTTCTGGTAGCCGTAGCTCAGGATGTCAGCCGGGGAGACGGCCGTGCCACCCGAGAAGTTGACGTAGTTCTGGGCGGAGCGTGCGCCGCCGCCGTAGTCCCACGCCTCTTCGTTGGAGCTTGGGCAGGTGAAGACCTCGGCCGTGACCTGCTGCGTGCGGAGCAGGAGGAACAGGGCACCCGAGACGTCGTTGGCGGTCATGTTGCCGCGGTTGGCGGCGACGTTGGAGAACGGATCGGCGGCGATGTTACCGGTCAGGTTATCGCCAGTACCCCAGCCCGGGTCATTGGCCCCGCCGGAGTTGTAAATCGTCCGGGCGAACTGCCCTGACTTCGGATCGGTGTAGAGCAGCATGCCCTGCCCGATCTGACGGAGGTTGCTGGCGCACTTGACTCGATTGGCCGTTTCACGGGCGCGGTTCAAGGACGGCAGCAGAATCGAAATCAGCAGCGCGATGATGCCGATAACGACCAGCAACTCAACGAGGGTGAATGCCCTCGACTTGTTCAAAAGCTTCATAATGAAGCTCCTTTCAAACTGCACCGCTTCGGGCCGAACCATCGCCTGACGAATAGATGAAAGAGATGATGGCAGTGCTGTGACCCAGAACAGGGCCAGCGATCGTCAAGCTGCGGTTACCCTCCGCGGTAAGCCAAAACAGACCCGGCGAACGCCGCCAGGCAACATCCAGTTTGAAGTTGCCACCCCCAGTTTTCCCGCCGGCGTTCGGCCGATTTGCTCGGCCACAACGGGGCGGATGACAACCTCGTTTCCTCTCATGCAACCGGTGAGCAACCTGCCGACGCCCCCTTTCGGGTGCCGCAAGCCACTCACCGACTCGTCTCTCACGCCACCCGCACCTTGACTGCCTGATTCCGGGCGGGTTTCGTATCCCGATAAGGTAACCGGAAGCCAATGTGAATACAAGATGCAGCCCGCAAAATCGGTAGCATTGCCACACAACGTATTCGCGGACGAACATAATCCCCCGACGCCCGCCCCCGCCGACGCCCCCGCTGCTGCCGTCGGACTAGGTTTCGGGCGTGTCGGGTGCCGCGGCGGGCAGCCCGGCCTGCTGGAGCGCCACCAGCTTCCGCACCACCTCGGCCGGGAGAACCCCCGCAAGCGACCGCACGTCCCCGCCGAGCGTTACCACCTGACGGATCAGGCTGCTGCTGGTCATGGCATATTGGTCGCCGGTCATGATGAAGACCGTCTCGATGCCGCTGATGGCCCGGTTGGCCAGCGCCAGCTGAAACTCATACCTGAGGTCGGAAACGTCGCGGATGCCGCGGAGGATCGACGTGCCGCCGGACTTGCGAACGAATTCCGCGGTCAGCCCGGCGTAGCTCTGCGCCCGCGCGCCCGGCACGTCGGCCAGGCAGTGCTGCACGAGTTCGAGGCGTTCGGCCTGGCTGAACAGCTCGCGCTTGTCCGGGTTCTGCCCCACGCCGACGACCACTTCGTCGAAGAGCTTGACCCCGCGCTTGATGACGTCGAGGTGGCCGTTGGTAATCGGGTCGAACTGGCCCGGGAAGATCGCACGTCGGACAATCGTTGGCACACCGCTGTTTTACCCGCCCGGCACCCGCTCCGCGAGGGGCGAGCGTCGGCACGTCGCCACACGGGGTGGCCCGGACGTGCCGACGCGACGCGATGCCGGGGATCGGTATGCCGGGGCTAGGATCGAAGGCCCTGGCCGAAAGGACGGGGAGCGAAGTCTCGCTTGAGGCCGGTTCACTTGGGCGGGCCGCCGGGTGCGCCCAGGTCCGACCGCTGCCAGACGCGGACGTAGTCGATGATGAAATCGTCGGGCAGTTCGTCGTCGACGATGGGGCTGTTGTCCCACCCGCCGGTCACGTGCGTGTACTTGATGTAGCTCTGGACCTCGCTGATGCGCGGGTTCTTCCACCGGGCCACTTCCTGCCCCTGGGCGTAGAAGACGGCCTCGCCCGGCAGCCACAGCAGGCCCGAGGTGATGAAGCCGTCCTCGTCCGGCTGCACGTAGACCGACTGGCTGCCGGTCGCGTGGTGGTCCTTGCCGTAGCCGTCCCAGTGCATGGCGATGTTGAAGCGGTAGGGGCCCCAGCGGGAGAGGTACTCCATGATGTCAAATTCCATGCCCCCCTTGGCGGTGTCGGCCCGGACCCACTGCGGGCCGGCGTCCGGACCACGGTCGGGCATGAGCCAGAACGCCGGCCAGAGGCCTTGGGCCGTCGGCAGCTTCATCCGCGACTCGAAGTACCCATACGTCTGCACCCACTTGCCGTAGGTGTCCAGAAAGCCGGTGGCGTAGGCGGTCTCCTTGCCGTCGGGCTCGTCGTTGTGGCGGCCGGTCTTCTTCTCGGCACGCAGGATCACCATCCCGTCCTTGAGGATGACGTTGTCCTTGCTGAAGTGCGTGCGCTTGTCCCAGAAGTTAGCGGTGTAGATGTTCCAGAGGTCGGCGTTGATCTCGTCACCGTCGAACTCCTCGGCGAGCGTCAGCGTCCAGTCGCCCGAAACCGGCGGCCGCTGCCCGACCCACTCGGGCAGCTTCACCGGCGTCACCGGCGCGGTGATCGCCTCCACCTGCACGGCCGCGGCGCTGTCGTGCTCGAAGGCGAGCCGCACGGCATCGGCCTTGTCGCTGGCGAAGGTGGTGCCCGTCCCCTTGGTGCCGGGGATGTGCTCCTGCTTGAACTCGCCCGTCGGGCCCTGCCAGCTCTTGGCGGGGGCGAAGGGCACGTACAGCTCGATAGACTCGCCGGGGGCCAGCGGCTTCTGGGCGGTGGCGGTGTCGGTGCTGTGCTGCGGGTCGCTGGTGACGCGGGCCGAGGGCGTCACGGGCACGTCGCCGACGTTTTTAATGCGGACGCGGACGTCGGTGCTCATGCGCAGGTCCCACCGGCCGATCGGCGGGGGGACGGCGACGTTGTGCTTCTGCTTGCCGGCCGGAAGCTGCAGCGAAAGGGCCTGCCGGCCGCCGTTCGAGACGGCCGAGGCCTTCACGCCGTCCTCGGCCTTGACCTGCTTGTCGACGTCCAGCGCCACGCCGCCACCGCCGAGCAGGTAGGTCTCCTCCGGCAGGATGCGGACGTCGGCGGGCTTGAACGGCGGCTTCTCCCCGGCCTCGCCGCCGGCGACGACGGAGTCGATGCGGAACGAGGCCTCCTGTTTGGGCTTGTCGGTGAACAGGAGCACGCGGACGACCTTCGCGGGGTCGAGCTTGTACCCTTTCTTGAAGCCGTGCTGGTAGCCGAAGATCACCTTGACGGTTTTGGTATCACCCGGCTTGATCTGGACTTTTTCGGTGTTCCAGGGGCTTTTTTGCCAATCGCCGTCATTATCGACGCGCAGGTTGACAGTCATGGACTGTTGGCCGGTGTTGGTGAGCGTGGCGGCGACGTGCCCGCGGTCGGACAGGTCCCAGGCCTGGCCGTCCGGCTCGATCGCCAGGCCGGGGTAGCGTTCGCCCTCGGGCTTGAAGGTGACGGTCAGGCCGTCGGCGCTCTTTGTGTAGGTCACGGCGTTGCTGGAGGGCTTGAGCCGGGCGTCGGGGACTTGGCCGAGGTCGACGATCGGCTCGGCCTCGGCGGCGTGCGACGGCTCGGCGGCGGCGACCAGGAACAGCCCGGCGGACAACAGCCAGGCCAGGCAAACCAGGAACGACAAAACATTAGACTTGATCACGTTCCACCTCCTCATGATGGGTGACAGTGCTCTGAACCAAACGATTGGTTAAGCGTACCGTGGCGTACGCCGGGGGCAAGTGTTTATCGCCGGCTCACCATGCGTAGGCTTCGGGTGCCTGCCCGCCGGGGCCCGGCCAGATCTCGTCCAGCCGCTTGTGCTGCTCCGCCGTGAGCTTGATCTCAAGGCTCCTCAGGCTGCCGGTGAGCTGGTCCATCGTCCTGGGCCCGATGATGGGGGCGGTGATGCGGTCGTCAGCGAGCATCCATGCCAGGGCGACGTCGGCGGGCTTCTGGCCCATTTCCTGGCAAAAGCCTTCCCACGCTTCGAGCGTGGGGCGAATGGCTTCGACGCGTTCCTGCATCTTCTCGTTGCCGCGTCGCCCGCCCTGGGCCTTCTCCAGCACGCCGCCGAGCAGGCCGCCGTCCAGCGGGCTCCACGGGATGACGCCCACGCCGTACTTTCCGCAGGCCGGCAGCACTTCCAGTTCGATATGCCGGCAGGCGAGGCTGTACTTGCTTTGCTCGGTAACCAGGCCCAGATAGTGGCGGGCTTTGGCCGTCTCCTGTGCCGCGGCGATGTTCCACCCGGCGAAGTTGCTGCTGCCGGCGTAGATGATCTTGCCCTGGCGGGTGAGCGTCTCGAACGCCTGCCAGCACTCGTCCCACGGCATATCGCGGGCGATGTGGTGCATCTGGTAGAGGTCGATGTAGTCGGTCTGGAGGCGCTTGAGGCTGCGTTCGCACTCGAGGACGATCTTCCGGGCCGAGAGACCGCGTTCAAAGTCCGGGTCGTGGTTGCCCTCGACGTTCATCGGCCCGAAGACCTTCGTGGCCAGCACGGTGTTCTCGCGGCGCATGCCGCCCTGGCCGAACCACCGACCGATGATGCTTTCGGTGACGCCCTCGCCCTTCTTCCACCCGTAAACGTCAGCGGTGTCGAAGAAGTTGATGCCCACGTCGTGCGCCTTGTCCATGACGGCGAAGCTGTCGGCCTCGGTGGTCTGCGGGCCGAAGTTCATCGTGCCCAGGCAAAGCCGCGAGACCTTACAGCCGGTCCGGCCGAGCGTCGTAAATTGCATTCAGGGTCTCCTCTTGGGTTGAGACAAGACGATACCGCCCCGTCGGCCGAGCACCAACGGCATCGGCCCGGGTGTCGTCGCATGAAGCCGCTGGTCCGGCCAGGCCACGGCAGGAACGACGACGAGAAACGAACGAGCAATGAGCAGGGGGCCGACGACCGGGGACTGCCCGACACCTGAGAAACCACCGACCGACGTGCGGGCGTGCGGGTCTTGGTCTCCTGGGCTTTCAATGGTCATTGCGACGAAGCGGCCTTCAGCCATGCCTTGGCCTTCGGGTGTTTCTTCCACGCCTTGTGGAGTATCTCGGCGCAAAAGATCGCTTCGGACTCATCCCCCACACCGTAGTACGGCGGACGGTACCGCGGCAGACGCCTCTGGCAGGTGAAGTACTTCTCGGCGTGCGGGTTCTGGGCACGGGCGTCCGCCAGGCGAGGCTGGACGGCCGAGTCGTCAGCGGGCCGGTCTTCGGTGTGCTTGTCGTCGGTGGGCTTGTCGTCGGTGGCCTTCGACACCCGCTCGGCCAGCGCGAGCAGCACCGCCGCCCAGCTGAACACGGCAGAGCCGTCGTCTTCGAAGCGTTGTAGCAGCTCGGCCGCGTTCTCGTACCGCCTGCGTTGCAGGTAGCAGCCGATGAGCGGGTAGCGGATGCCCTGGTTGTCGTTGGGGTTGAGCCGCAGCATCTGCTCGTAGAGGGCAATCGCCTCGTCGGTGTGTACGGCCAGCCTTTCCTGCTGCAGCGCGTCGGCCAGCCCGGCCGTGGCACGCATGAAGGGGCGCGTCTCGATGATGCCCCAGAACATCCCGACGAGTTCGGTGAAGGCCGCCTCCCCCAGGTCGCGCCGGGCGGCCACCACGGCACGGCGTCGGTCCGCGACCAGATCCGCCACGAACCGGCATTCGATGTCCGCCAGCATCAAAATAGCGTCGGAACAATCCGGGTGGACGGCCAGCGCCTGCCGACAGATCTCGGCCGCCGTGGCCGTGTCAGGTGCCTGGGCCGCCAGCCACACAAGCTCCTGCGCAGCCGCTCGCGGGTCGTCTGTCGATATGACAGGAAGTGTAAGTCATGACGCCCGTCGGCCAAGTGGAAACTCCCCGGCCGGGGGGAGCGGAATGAGCAATGTGCAAGGAACCAATGACCCGAGCCGCTGCGGAGGATGACCAGTTTTCAACCAGCAACCAGCAACTAGTGCCCCTGCTCCCGCTCGGCCCGGGCCAGTTTCGCGGCCATGGCTTCGGGGCTGGGCGTTTTGACCTTCCACGCGAGGCCGACGAGTTCCAGGCCGCGGATCATGTAGTAGCTGGCGTCGAACTCGTACCACTTCAGGCCGTGGCGGGCGGAGCTGGGGAAGGCGTGGTGGTTGTTGTGCCACCCCTCGCCCAGGCCCAGGATGCCAAAGACGGGGTTGTTGCGGCTCTCGTCATCGCCGGGAAAGCTCTGGTAGCCCCACAGGTGGCAAACGCTGTTGATGCTCCAGGTGATGTGGTGCACCAGGAAGAGCCGCACGAGCCCGCCCCAGAGGAAGCCCATGAGGGCACCGGTCCAGCTCATCATCAGCAGGCCGCCGGCGATGGTGGGCACGAGGAAGCCCAGCGCCACCCAGTACCAGAAGGTGCTGCTGACGAAGCGGGTGACCTTGTCCTTGCGGAGGTCGCCGACGTAGCGCATCAGCCCGCCGGGGAGTCGCCCGGCGACCATCCAGCCGGCGTGGGCGTGCCAGAGGCCCTTGAGCAACCCCTTAAAGCCTTCGCCGTGCAGGTGCGGGGAGTGCGGGTCCTCGGCGTGGTCGGAATGCTGGTGGTGGCGGCGGTGGATGGCGACCCAGAAGAGGATCGGGCCTTCGATCGCCATCGACCCGAAGATGCCCAGCATCCCGCGGACGAACTTGTTCGTTTCAAAGGAGCGGTGCGTGAAGAGGCGGTGGTAGCCGAGTGTGATACCAATGGCCGTGCAGAACCACATGACCGCCAGGATGCCCAACGCCGTCGCGTTGACGCCCCAGCCCCACGTCCAGATGACGGCGGCGATGACGCCCAGGAACGGCACCACGACGACCATGAGGTTGATGAATTTAAGCAGCGGCGAGACGTAGTGGTCGTGCTCCTGGTCGTGCCCGTTGTGGTTGTGCCTGTTGCGGCCGTGCTCGCCGTGCCCGTGGTCTGCGTGCCCGTGGTCGGCATGACTGTGGCCTGGCCCCTTAGGCTCGCGGCCCGAGGCGGGGGCTTCCTCGACGCCAGTCGGCGGGGTGGTCTGCGGCGGGCAGGTCGTCGTCATTCGGGTCGCGTCGATGGGCAAGCTCCTTGCTAAAGGCACCGCATGGTAGCGCATGCGGCCGATGCCGCCAGCGCCTCACATACGAAGTCAGTTTTTCAACAGAATTAGACCGGCAAATCCGCCTCGCCACAGGCCGGAAAAAAAGAAGCCCATGACCCCGGGGGCGGCCCCCGAGGGCATGGGCTTCTGTCCGATTGCGTCATGCTCATGCCGGTCGGCATGACGAGTCGGGCGTTACTCGGCCCGCCAGATCTTCAGCGACTTGAGCGTCATCGCCCCGGAGCCGTCGTCGTACGCCGCATCGGTCTTGGCTTTCACGGCCACGTTCGTCAGCGGGTACCACTTCTTGCCCTGGAAGGGGTTGGCGTACTGCATGGTTTCGACGCCGTCGACGAAGAGGGTGATCCACTCCGGATCGACGGTCACTGCGAAGGCATGGAACTCGCTGTCGAGGGTGTTGGGCAGGCCGAAATCCTCCATCCGCATGTTCATGGCCGGGCGGGTGAAGGTGCGCTGGAGGTTTCTGCCGCCGTGGATGTTGGTGGAGAGGTCCGACTTGAACTCCCACGAGCCGTTGTAGCCGAAGCCTTCGTACACGTCGATCTCGGGCGGCCAGCCACTGGTGGGCAGAAGCCACAGTGCCGGCCAGGATCCGCGGCGGTTGGGCATCTTGGCGACCCACTCCACGCTGCCGTACTTGAAGTGCGTTTCGGGCGTCTTGTGGCCCGAGAGCATGGCGGCGAGGAAGGGGTAGTCGACCGACGGCTGGCCGTGGGTCACGGGTTCGTCGAGGCGGCGGGTGTCGAGCATGAGGCCCTCGGGCGTCCGCTTGAAGCCGCCGTAGTTCACCTGGCCGTAGAAGCCCGTCTCCTGGTTGCCGACCTGCGTGCGGCCGTGGGAGAGTGCGGTGGAGAAGCTGCCCGGCCCGCCCTTGTCGTCGAACTGGATCGTCTCGCCGGTGACGTCATAGACGAGTTCGCCGGTCGGCGAGAACGACTTGGGCTCCCGGCCGCCGGTGATGGGCTCGTTGACCGCGCCCTCCTCGGCCGTGATCAGGATGCCGCCCCCGTTGCGCTTGGCACCGTCGGGCACCTCGTACTGCACGGCCCGGACGGTGTTGCCGGCGTTCATGTTCTTGACCTTGAACGTCACCGTCTGCGTGAGCGGGTCGCCGGGGCGGAAGATGAGGGCCCGCTTCTTGTCCGGGTCGGCCCGGCCGCCCTTGCCGTCGAACACGCGAATGTGCGCGATGACGGTGTTGGGGCTCTCCCTGTCGAGCGTGACGGGCACGTGAACCTCGGTCGCGCCCACAGGCACGCTGAACGCCTCGATGCTGACGCCCGCCTGCGGGGGATACTTCGTGCCCTTGTTGTAAGGGTCGGCCGGGGCCTGAGCGTCGGAAGCCTCCTGCGCCATCAGCGGGGCGGCCAGGAGCATGGCGAAGAGTGCGGCAAATAAGGTTAAGCGTTTCATTAGTCTCATTCTGCCGCATTCGCGGCGTTTGTGCCACCCGGTTTCGAGTCGCCGGGTGCGGATGACCAGGGCTTGAGGAACCAATGACCAGAGGCGCGGCCTCCGTCAGGCACCTTCGCCCACGAGAGCGTCGATGACGTCGGTGGCAGTATAGCTTTCCTGCCCAGATTTGCAGAACCGTTGAAGGTCCAGCTCGCTGCTGCCGGCGGTGACCACCGCCGGCTCGCTGGTGCCTTTGCGGACCTGGCCCAGGCCGATGGTGGCGAAGAGGGCGTTGCAGATGCACTTTCGGCCCTGGGTTTCGGCCGGGTCGCCGCCTTTGCGGACGAAGAGCTCGGCCGGCTCGGCGCTGCAGCGGTGGCCCAGGGTGCCGTCGGGCTTGCGGTAGGGTTTGCGAAGGTAGCCTAAGTCGCAGACGCGTTCGCGGGCGGCGTAGACCTCCGGCTGCGAGAGCGTGCCGTCCAGCGACACGACCTTGAACGGAAAGGCCGTGGGCGAGGCGGCCGGGTCGGTGAAGACGCGCACCGCCCCGGCCTGGTGCTGGGCGATGATCTGCCGCTTGATCGAAGGCTCGATGCCCGATTCCTCGCAGAGCGAAAAGGCCGTGCCGACCTGAATGCCGGCAGCGCCCGCGGCCCGCGCCTCGGCCAGGCCCTCTGGCGTGGCGTGGCCGCCGGCGAGGTAGAAGGGGAGGCCCAGGGCGCGGATCTTGTCGAGTTCCGGCTCGTCCCGCTCGCCATAGACGGGCTCGCCCTCGGGCGAGAGCTGCAGCGGGCCGCGGGGCGGCGCGTTATGCCCGCCGGCGGTGGAACCCTCGACGACGAAGCCGTCGACCCGGCCGTTGCTCTTGCGGGCCAGCGTCATGGCGAGTGTCGCGGAGCTGACGATCGCCAGGAACTTAGGCCGGCCCAGCGTCGGCGGCGCGCCGCCCATGAACGCGGCCGGGTCGAACTGGGTGACGAACGTCTCCCCGGGCTCGGCCCCGTCGACGTCGAGGCGGTAGGCGGCTTCGCGCCCCTCGGCCAGCGAGTCCAGCACCCCGGGGATCGCGCGGGGAATGCCGGCGCCCACGAGCACGTAATCCACCCCGGCCAGCATCGCGCCGTAGAGCTGCGCGACCGTCGGCACCTGGATCTTTTCGAGGTAGTTGATGCCGACTTGCCCGGCGTGCCCGGCCTTGGCCAGCCACACCTCGGCGAAGTTGGCCAGTACCGTCAGCTCGGTGAGGGCGGGGTTCATCGGCACGTCCGGCAGCGGGACGGACTTGAACGGCTCGTCCGGCGCCTTGCCCTCGGGGGAGAAGTACCGGTCCAGGACGCGCCCGACGACGCCTGGAAGCGGGAACGCCGCCGCCGCCCGACGCAGGTGCCCCCCGACATCCCCCGTCTGCAGGCGGCGGGCGAAAACAACCGCCAGCCCGGTGCCCGAAACGACGCCCAACTCCCCGGCCATGGAGACGGCCCGGGCCAAAGGCCAGCCGGAAACCGCCACGCCCATGCCGCCTTGAATAATGCTAAACGAACTCAAGAAAACTCCATTCGCGCAGGACCAGCCCGCAGCACTCCGTACGCTAACCCCGAGCGGCCACCCGGCCAACCGGCCCCGGCGCATTGACGCAGGCGGCCGGGGCTTACGCGACCCTGGCACCGGCCTACCCACTGCTGGCGGTGCAAAAGTGCGGGTCCGACTTTCCTTCCCCGCGGTTCTATGGTCATCTGTTGCGACCGAGGCGAGAATTTCTCGGGGTTCATCTCAAAGTGCCTTAAAGTCAAGGAAGACTATGCGGCTCGCCAAACTCATCGTCCAGGGCTTCAAGAGCTTCGCCGACCGTGTGGAGTTCACCTTCGACGCGCCAATCACCGGCATCGTCGGGCCTAACGGCTGCGGCAAGTCCAACGTCGTCGACGCCGTCAAGTGGGTGCTGGGCGCGCAGTCCGCCAAGAGCCTCCGCGGCGACGCGATGATGGACGTGATCTTCAACGGCTCGGCAGGCCGCAAGCCAGGCGGCATGGCCGAGGTGCAACTGGTCTTTGAAAACCCCCTCCGCGGCGACGCCGGCCGCCTGCTGCAGTACGACGCCGACGAGGTCGCCGTCGGGCGGCGCCTCTACCGCGACGGCACGAGCGATTACATCATCAACGGCCGGTCGGCCCGACTAAAGGACGTGCGCGACATCTTCCTGGACACCGGGGTCGGCGTAGACGTGTACAGCATCATCGAGCAGGGGAAGGTCTCGGCGATGCTCGAAGCCTCCAGCACCGACCGCCGGCTGATCTTCGAGGAGGCGGCGGGCATCAGCCGTTTCAAGGCCCGCAAGAAAGAAGCCCAGCGCAAACTCGAACGGACCGACCAGAACCTGCTCCGTGTGAACGACATCGTGGAGGAAGTCGAGAAGCGCCTCCGCAGCGTGAAAGTCCAGGCCGGGCGGGCACGCACGTACCAGGAACTCTCAACACGCCTCAACGCACTGCGGCTGCGGTATGCCCTGCACGAGTACGGCCTGCTGCACACGAAACTCGCCGAGCAGGAGAAACAACAGGAAGAACGCCGTTTCGAACTGGACGACGTGGCTGCCGACCTTCAGCACAGCCAGAACGAACTGGCCGAGCAGCGCACGCACGCCGACGACCGCTCCGGGCAGAGGCAACGCGCGGAGCACGAACTGGTGCAGGCCCGGGCAGCTTTGGAGAACGCCCGCAGCCGCCAGAGTTGGGCACAGAAGCAGATCGAACAGGTGCAGGAGCAGCAGGCGAGCCTGCAAGCCGACCTGCAGGCCGCCCAGGCCAAACGCGCCGCCGCCGCCGAGGCACTGACCGGCGAAGAGGCCCAGGCCGAGGCACTGACGAAGCAGGTAGCCGAAGGCCAGGCGGCCATCAGCCAGAAGAACGAAGCGTACCGTGCACTGCAACTGGAGTTGAACCAGTCGAACCAGCAGATCGAACGTGAAAAGTCCGCCGCGCTGGAGCTGATGCGCAAGCTGGCCCAGACGAACAGCCGGCTGGGTGCCATCGAGATCGAAAAGCGGAACGTGGCCGGCCAGCAGAAGCGGCTGGTCGACCGCCGCCACAGCGTACTGAACGACCACGTGCAGGCCGAGCAGAAGCGAAACCAGTTAACCGAGCAACTCTCGCAGAAGCAGGCGGAGCTTGCCGAGCTTGGCCGTCGCACGGCCGCCAAGCGGGAGGCCGCCGCCGAGCTTGAAGGCCAGGTTCGCCAGACGACGGAGAAGCTGGTCGCCGCCCGCGAGGAGCGGAGCGGCCTGGTCAGCCGCCGGAAGATGCTCGAGGACCTGGAAGCCCGCCGGGATGGCATCGCCAAGGGCGTGCAGGAGGTGCTCAAGCGGCGGGAGGCGTTCGGCTTCGTCCGCGGGTTGGTGGCCGACGTGCTGCGGGTGGACGTGGAACACGCCAAGGTGGTGGAAGCCGCTTTGGACGGCCGGGACCAGTGGCTGGTTGCCACGGACATGGATGCGGTAGTCGCCGCACGGGACGAGTTGGCGAAGCTGCCGGGGCGGGTGCAGATCCTCAACGTCCGTAGCATGGGCTTCCAGCCCAGCAGATTGAAGACGGATGGGCTCGAAGCCCATGCTACGCCGGTGCGCCTGGCCGCCGACCTGGTGCGGGCCGCGCCCGAGGACCGGCCGCTGGTGGAGATGCTGTTGGGCGATACGCTCGTCGTTCCGACACTTGCCGACGCGGTGAAAATGCAGAGCAGCATGGGCTTCCAGCCCAACTCGAAGGAGACAGATGGGCTGGAAGCCCATGCTACGGGTCTTCGGTTCGTCACGAACACCGGCGAGGTGCTCGAGGCGGACGGCACCGTCAAGGCCGGGCCGCTCGGAGCGGCCATGGGGCTCATCTCCCGGCGGAGCGAGTTGCAGAGCGTCAAGCAGCACATGGCCGACGTGGACGGGCAGATCGAGGCGCTTTCCGGCGAGGTGGCCGCCGGCGCACAGGCCGCCCGCGCCCTCGACGCCGAGCTGACCGAACTCCGCAACGCCAGCTACGCCACGAACACGGTAAAGGTGGAGCTGACGAGCAAAATCTCCGGCCTGGAGGACCAGATCGCCGGTTACCAGCGCGAGCTGCCCGTGCTGGACCGGGAGCTGGCCACGCTGTGGGACCAGGGCGGCAAGCTGAAGGAAGAGGGCCAGACGCTGGCCGAGCGGCAAGGGGAATTCGAGCAGCAGCAGGCCCAGCGCGAACAGGCCGTGAAGGACCTGCAGCAGCAGGCCACGCAGAACGCCGAGCGCGTGAAGAAGCTGGCCGAGGCCCTGGCGGACGCGCGGGTGACGCTGGGCACGGTGCAGGAGAAGCAGATCCAGGCCCGGCGTGCTGTGGAGCGGCACCAGGCGCAGGTGGCCGAGCTGGCCGAGCAGATTCAGCGGCTCGCCAATGCACAAACAGAAGCCGCCGGCCGGGTGGAGAAGGCCGGGCGCGAACTGGCCGCCGCCCGCCACGACGAGGAGCAGCAGGACCTCCGCCAGAAGGAGCTTGCCGACCGCGTGCACGTACTCGGCGAGCAACTCGAGGCGTTACGCAAGGTGGTGCGGGAGCTTGCCCAGACCGTGGACGCCCGCCGGGAGCGGCACGACACGCTCAAAAGCGAACTGAACAAGCTGGACGTGAGCGTCGGCGAGCTGCGCGTGCGGCTGGAGACGCTGGTGAGCCGCACGGCCGAGGAGCTGGAGCTGGACCTGCCGGCGATATACCGCGGGGAGGATGGGACGCTTAAAGGCGGGGCGCTGAAGGTTGTGTCAATCGAAGATGCGATCACGGACGCCGTGCTGCCGCCACTTCGGGATGCGCGGTGGAGCGTGGCGGCGGCGGACACGGCTGCTGAAGCGGCCGAGCCGGTGGTGTCGGTGCCGCCGCCCGAGGAGGGCGAAGCGCCGGACTGGGACGCGATCGCCGAGGAGATCAAGGATCTGCGCGGGCGTATCCAGCGGCTGGGGAACGTGAACCTCGACGCCATCGCCGACCAGGAGGAATTCGAGACGCATCAGCAGGACATGGCCGCCCAACTGGCCGATTTGGTGGAGGCAAAGAAGCAACTCGAGGAGTTGATCGACGAGATCAACCGCGAGAGCAGCATCCGGTTCGAGCAGACGTTCAACGCAGTGCGCGAGCACTTCGGGCTGATGTTCCGCAAGCTCTTCGGCGGCGGCAAGGCGGACATCGTGCTGGAGACGGAGATCCAGGACAAGAAGGCCGTCGGCGCCGACGCCACCGACACCCTGCCGGTGATGAAGCGCATCGACCCGCTGGAAGCCGGCATCGAAATCATCGCCCGCCCGCCGGGCAAACAGCCGGCCACCATCAGCCAGCTCTCCGGCGGCGAGAAGACGATGACGTGCATCGCACTGCTCATGAGCATCTTCAAGTCCAAGCCCAGCCCGTTCTGCATCCTCGACGAAGTGGACGCGGCCCTGGACGAGGCGAACAACCGCCGCTTCAACATGATCGTGCAGGAGTTCCTGGAGATGAGCCAGTTCATCATCATCACGCACAGCAAACCGACCATGCAGATCGCCGACGTGCTCTACGGCGTCACGATGCAGGAACAGGGCGTCAGCAAGCGGGTGAAGGTGAACTTCGAAGACGTCGGCAAGGACGGGCGGATCGAGCGGGTGGCCGAAGAGTACGTGGCGGCGTAAGGGGAGCAACCGGGCATCAGGGATCAGCGATTCGACCCGCACTGGCTGCCGTCTGACGACCTTCCAGCCGTCAAAGCTGTACAGGGGCGAGGAGAATCAACGCCGCCCGTTTTGGCCTTAAGCCTCTGTCAAACGGGGTGTTACCGCGGAGTGGCGCGGTCGCTACGCCCGTCGAATCCCTCGCGGTGCCGAGCAGGACTGCGTATTTTATCCAACTATAACAGTTTAACTGGTTACACGCCGGGCTGCGGTTGGTAAACTGGTCCCGTCGAAGGGCGTTAGGGCTCCGCGGCTCAGGAGCGGCGCCTGCAACGCCGCGAGGTGAAGCAGGCTGTCCACTACCGCAGCCGGGCCGACGGACCCCTACCCCCCCCTGTGCCCCGGACGTCCTTCCCCGCGTCCGGGGCCTTTTTTGTACCTTGGTGCGAAGTACGAGCCGAGCAGGATTTCCGGCCGCGCCCTCTGGACGACCCCGCTGAAAGCCGTATATTCCCCACTCGCTTTGAGGGCATAACTGCCTGACGGGCGACGGGCTTAGCAGCCCGGTCGGCCTGGCCGAAACGGTGTCCTGGAAATTTTTTCCTCGACCCCTTGATCTGCCGGAGCGACGCTGTAGTATCTGTGACCCCTCGCCAAGAAGTACCGGCGAGTGGGACCCCGAACGACTGACGGGTGAGGATCGAAGTCGGCTCTGTCCGGCGGGTTTCCTGCGGCCGTTTGAAAGTCGGGATGCTCTTTGACAAGTGAATAGGGTTTTTTCGAATGCTGATTGTCATCGGCACGTCTGGTTCCACCCCGGAACCGGCCGGCACGATGACGTGAGGCAAGCGTCCCACGACAGCGAGCGTTTCTGACGATCGGCTGTGGTGGGATCGCGAGACTGAGCACCTTTTCGGCGGTGTTGACACGTGTCGCTTCAGCGTCAGGTTAACTGACGGTGATCGATAAATGTGATCAAGCTACTAAGGGTGCATGGTGGATGCCTTGGCATCGAGAGGCGAAGAAGGACGTTGGAGCCTGCGATAAGCTGCGGGGAGTCGGCAACCAGACACTGATCCGCAGATTTCCGAATGGGGAAACCCGGCCGGGTTCATACCCGGTCATCGTGCACTGAATTCATAGGTGTACGAAGCGAACGCAGGGAACTGATACATCTAAGTACCTGCAGGAAAAGAAAGAGACATCGATTCCGTAAGTAGCGGCGAGCGAAAACGGAATAGCCCAAACCGGGCTTCGGCCCGGGGTTGCGGGCACTCGATATGGGACCGCGTCGCTAGTCAAAGTGCCTGGAATGGCACGCCAAAGAGGGTGAAAGCCCCGTAGGCGAAAGTGACAAGGAACCTAGAGTGTACCAGAGTAGCGTCGAGCTCGTGGAACTCGGCGTGAAGCTGCGCGGCCCACCGCGCAAGGCTAAATACTCCTCGATGACCAATAGTTGACCAGTAGGGTGACTGAACGGTGAAAAGCAAGGCTGTAAGCCGAGTGAAAAGTACCTGAAACCATGCACTTACAAGCGGTCGGAGCCCTATGCCCGAATGGGAATGGGTGACGGCGTACCTTTTGCATAATGGACCGGCGAGTATAGGTCAGCGGCAAGGCTAAGCTGTCAAGCAGCGGAGCCGTAGTGAAAGCGAGCCTTAAGATGGCGTCGAGTCGCTGGCTTATGACCCGAAACCTAGTGATCTACCCGTGGCCAGGTTGAATGCTCTGTAACAGGAGCAGAAGGACCGAAGTCGTAAGCGTTGAAAAGCTTTGGCATGAGCTGCGGGGAGGAGTGAAAGTCTAATCAAACTAGGAGATATCTGGTTCTCTCCGAAATGCCTTTAGG
>JBHJOM010000140.1:0-29008 GCA_050329715.1 Phycisphaerae bacterium | reverse complement strand
GGCCGACGGCAGCCTGACGCTTGACCGGCAGCCGATCGAGCCGGACGCGCTCGAACGACGCCTGCGAGAACTGCAGAAGAAACAGCCGTTGAACCTCCGCGTTGCGGTCGATGACGACGTGCCGTTCGAGCTCGTGCAGGAGGTGATGGCCGCCGCCGAGGCGGCCGGGGCTTCGGACGTGGCGTTCGTCGTCGGCGGGACGCGGCAAGGGGCGGCCCGCGGCCCGAACGTGCCGGGCGCGAACGGCGAAGGTCCGGTGGACCTGCAAGCCCTGCGTGCGCGCTGGGAGCAGGCCGTGCTGCCCCAGGCCGACCAGCTGCGCCAGGCGGCCGCGACGCATTACCGCGTCATCCAGGAGCTGCGGGACGAGCAGCAGGCACTCATCGACGAGGCGGACAAGATCCAGCGGCTGATCGACGAACTGGAGACCCAGTACCAGGAGCTGGCCACGCCGCGGCCGGCACCGCGGGAGTGAGCCGCCGCTCCACGCCGCGCGTGGTGCATGTACGCC
Source organism: Phycisphaerae bacterium (assembly GCA_050329715.1). Lineage (GTDB taxonomy): Bacteria > Planctomycetota > Phycisphaerae > Tepidisphaerales > Tepidisphaeraceae > DAIOTR01. The sequence goes on along the minus strand of JBHJOM010000140.1, from coordinate 28,497 downwards.
CTTGCCCCGCATGGCCTGCCCGCCCCATGACCCCGCCCCATGACCCCGCCCCATGACCCGGCCCGCCCCTGAAAGCCTCGCTGCAGTCGGGCCCGCGCAGAAGTCTGCCCCGGAGGCCACGTTGCTACGCGCCTGGGTGATGCCGTTTTGCCTCGGGCTGCTGGCCGGGGTCGCAGGGTGGCTGGCGACGACGGAGCCGGCCGGCTTCTTCCTGGTGGGGCTGTTCGCCGCGGGCGCGCTCTGCCCGCCGGCGGCTGCCTGGGGGCCTCAAACGGGCGGCATGCAACGCGGTTCGGCCCAGGTGCCGATGATGCAACGCGTCGTCGCGGGCATGGCCCCCGCCGACGGGCTGGCCGTCGCCTCCATCCTCCCGTGGTTCACCGCGGACGTGTCGGACGGCACGTGGTTCGTTCTGGTACTGTTGCCTTACACGTTGGGGCTCCTGCTCGTCGGGCTCACCTGCGGGCTGCGGCGGCTGGGGTTACCCGTCGCGGCGGCGGTGCCGGGGGTGCAGGTGGCGGCATTCGCCTGGCTGAGCTGGCCGGTGTGGCTCGCCGGGGCGCTGGCCGGTGGCGGCGAGCGGCTCGGGGTGTGGCTGGCGGCGGCGCCCCCGCCGTTCGCCGTGGCCGCGGCCCTGCAGACGGACATCACGCACCGCCCTTGGGCCTACGAGCTGATGAACATCGGGCAGGATGTCTTCTTCGCCACGCCGGGCACGGCCTGGTGGGCCGTGGGGGCACAGGCGGTCATCGGGGTCTTGTTGATGGGGCTCTTGTTCATTCCGGCAGGCGGCCAGAATGCGGCCGACCCGCCCGCCGCCGGTGCGACCACCGTACCCGGCCAGTTGCACACCGGGGAATCGCCCTTAGTATCCGAGGCTCGAGATTCACCGGAGAAACAACAAAAATGAAGATCCTGATTGCCGACAAACTCGCCGACGAAGGCCTCGATTACCTCAAACAGCAGGGCGTCGCGTTCGACGTCAAGACGGGGCTGTCCGAGGCGGACCTCGCCGCCGCCGTGGCCGATTATGAGGGGCTGGCCGTCCGCTCCGGCGCGCAGGTCACCGCGGCCGTGCTGGCCAACCCGGGCAAGCTCAAGGCCATCGCCCGTGCCGGCGTGGGCGTGGACAACATCGACCTCGAGGCCGCCACCGCGCAGGGCATCCTCGTGCTGAACACCGCCGAGGCCAGCACGCTCTCCACTGCCGAGCACGCGATGGCGCTGCTCATGAGCCTGGCCCGCCGCATTCCCGCCGCGGATGCCCACGTACGAAGCGGCAGTTGGAAACGCAACCAGTTCAAGGGTACGCAGCTTGCCGGCAAGACGCTGGGCGTGGTGGGCCTGGGGCGCATCGGCCGGGCCGTGGCCCAGCGGGCGCTGGCCTTCGAGATGAAGGTGCTGGGCTTCGACCCGTACTTCTCCGGCGAGACGGCTTTGGACGGCAAAGTCGCCGTCGTTCGCGATTTCGACGAGTTCCTGGCCCGCCTCGATGCGATCACCTTCCATGTGCCCGGCGGCGAGGGGACGCGCCACCTGCTCAACCGGCAGCGGCTCTTTGAAGTGGCCAAGCCGAACCTGCTGGTCATCAACGACGCCCGCGGCGAGGTGCTCGACGAGTTCGCGCTGGCCGAGGCGCTCAAGGCCGGCAAGGTCGGCGGGGCGGCCATCGACGTCTACGCGACCGAGCCGCCGCAGAAGGACCACCCGCTCTTCGGGCTCGAGAACGTCGTGCTCACCCCGCACCTTGGTGCCAGCACCGAGGAAGCCCAGACGGCCGTGAGCGTGCAGGCCTGCGAGGCGCTGGTGGCGTTTCTGCAGCACGGCGAGATCCGCGGCGCGGTCAACGCCGGCGGCATCAAGCTGGACCTCCCGCCGGACGAACTGGCATTGGCCGAGGTCGCCGCGCGCAGCGGTGCTTTGCTCAGCGCGTACTTCGACGGCAAGGCCGTCAAGACGATCACGCTGCGGGCCAGCGGCACGCGGGCGCCCAAGCACCTGAACACGCTGCTGCGGCTGGCGGCGGTCGAGGTCATTCGGCCGCACATCGAGCAGCCGGTGAACGTCATCAACGTCGAGCACCTGGCGGCCGAGCGGGGCATCGAGCTGATCAGCGTGCACGAGCCGGCACCCCCGGCCGGGCTCATCGGCGACGTGATCGGCGTACGCGTCGCGACGTCGGAGTCTGAGAGCCGCCGCATCCTGGGCACGGCCTACGCCGACCGCATCCCCCGCATCCTGCGGATCGATTCCTTCTCCATGGACATGGTGCCCGAGGGCCAGATGGTGCTCATCGAAAACGAGGACCAGCCCGGCGTCATCGGTGCGGTGGGCAATGCATTCGGCACGGCGGGCATCAACATCGCGGACATGGTCATCAGCCGGCACCACGCCAACGGCAGCTCCATGGCCCTGATGGTGCTCAAGACCGACAGCGCCCCGACGGACGAACTGGTGGACACGCTACGCAAGGTCGCCAACATCCGGCGGGTGCTGCGTATCAAGCTGCCGGAGCGGAAGCAGCTGCTTTAACGACCCGCCCGGGTGGCGGGTGTAGGATGCGACCATGCCCGACGAGCACCTCTATGCACCCTGGCGGATGACGTACATCAAGTCGCTCGAGAAGCGCGACGGCCAGGGCTGCTTCCTCTGCGAGGACGCCGCCTGCACCGCCGACGCCGAGTGCCGCCAGCGGCACGTGCTGTGGACGAGTGCGCGTTGCGTCGTGGTCATCAACCGCTACCCGTACACCAACGGCCACCTGCTGGTCGCGCCGCGGCGGCACGTGGCGGAGATCGAGGACCTCACCGACGCCGAGGCCGCGGACATGCACATGCAAACCGTCACCTGCGTGAAGCTGTTGAGGAAGGCGATGAGCCCGCAGGCGTTCAACATCGGGTTGAACCTGGGTCACGCGGCCGGGGCGGGGCTGCCGGGGCACCTGCACCAGCACGTCGTGCCGAGGTGGGCGGGGGATACGAATTTTATGAGTGTGGTGGCGAAAGTGCGGATCGTGCCGCAGGCTCTGGAGCAACTCTGGGACGAGCTACGCAAGACCTACGCCGGGCTGTAGCCGGGCGGATAGCTCCGCGGCGGCAACCTCCGCGGCGGCGGCCCGGCCGGCCAGGTGGCCGCTGGCCCAGGCCCACTGGAAGTTGAACCCCCCGATGCGCCCGTCCACGTCGAGAATCTCCCCGGCCAGGTGCAGGCCCGGGCAGATGCGGCTGGCCATGGTCCGCCAGCTCACCTCCGACAGCGGCACGCCGCCGGCGGTCACCTCGGCGTGGTTCCAGCCCCGGTCCTGCTCCACGGGCAACGGCAGCGCCACCAGGGCGTGCACCAGCGTCTTTCGCTGTGACTTGGAGAGTTGCGCCAGTTGCAGCGTCGGCGGAATGCCGGTGAAGCCCAGAAGGGCGTCGGCCAGCTTGTCCGGCAGCGTGTAGTGCGTTGTAAGCAGTTGCCGGCAGGTGGCGCGGGGCTGGTCGGTGGTGGCCTGCAGCAGGGCCGGGGCCAGTGTGTCGTACGTTTGTCCGGGAAGCAGGCACAGCAGCCACTGCACCTCTTTGCCGGCGTGTTTCGCGGCCAGCCAGTGCCGGCTGGCGTCCATGGCCAGCGGGCCCGAGACGCCAAAGTGCGTCCAGAGCAGGCTGCCGCGTCGGCGGTCGGTCGGTTTGGCGTCAACCAAGGTGTGAAGCTCGGCCTCGTGGGAAAGGCCCTGCAGGTCGCGGTGGAAGAAGTGTTGCTGCAGCACCATGGAGACCAGCGCCGGGTGAGTGTCGGTCGTGGTGTGGCCGAGCTTGCGGACGAGTTGGTAGCCCAAACCGTCCGAGCCGGTCTTGGGCAGGCTCCGCCCGCCGGTACAGAGGATGAGCCGCCTGGCCGGCAGCATGCCGCCGGGGCCCTGGTGCAGGATGCGGAACGGCCTGTCCGCGGCGGGGGCGTGCATCACGTCCGTGACGCGGTGCTCGGTGAGCAGCGGCACGCCCAGGGCCTGCATGCGACCGAGCAAGGCGTCGAGCACGGTACGGGCCGAGTCGGTGGTGGGGAAGAGCTTGCCGGTCTCTTCGCGTTTCAACTCCACGCCCAGGGACTGCATCCACGCGACGGTGTCCTCGGCGGTGAACGCCTTGAGGACGTTCTTCACGACGTTGCGCGGGCCGTTGTAATCCGCGGCGTCCACGGCGTGGTGGGTGACATTGCACCGGCCGCCGCCGGCCACCAGGATCTTGGCGCCCACCCGCCGGGCGCCGTCCAGCAGCACGACGTGCGCATCGGGCTCGGCCTGTTTGGCAAAGATCGCGGCGGTGAGCCCGGCCGCGCCGGCACCCACCACCGCGATGTCCGCTGTGCGTTCCATGCCCGGATCATAGCGGGCCGAGCCGCCCGGCGAACCGGCTCACTCCCGGTTGCCCAGGAGGCGCAGCAGGAACATGAACAGGTTGATGAAGCTGACGTAGAGCACCAGCGCCCCGACCACGGCGTACCGCTGGGCCATCTGCGGGTCGTCGGCGAGGCTGACGGCCAGGTTGCGCAGGTCCTGCGTCTCCCACGCCACCAGCGCCACGACCACGCCGACGCCGACGAAGCTGATGATCCAGCTCATCTGGCTCGAGCCGAAGAAGACGTTGACGACGGACGCCAGGATCAGGCCCCAGAGCGCCATGAGGGCGATCGACCCGACGGTCGTCAGGTCGCGTTTGGTGACGAAGCCATAGATGCTGGCCCCGGCGAACGTGCCGGCCGTGATGGCGAAAATCCTACCCAGTTCCGGCAGACTGAAGGCGAGGAAGATGCCGCTGAGGATCACCCCGATGAAGGCGCTGTAGCCCAGGAAGAGCATCAGCCCGACGGTCGGGTTCACCCTCGGGGCCACGCGCTGGATGCCGATGATGCACGCCAGCGAAATTAGCAGGAAGACGATCGACATCCCGCCGCCGCTGATCGCATAAACGAACTCCGGGTTGCGGCTGGTGAGCCACGCGGCCGTGGCCGTGACGCCCAGCCCGCAGAACATCCAGGCGTAGACGAAGTTGAAGAACGTCGCCACCGGCCGGTCGAGGGCGTTGGTGTAGTCCAGTTCGGCCGGGCGGCGGGAAGCGGAAGCGTCGTAGCGTGTCATTGAAAATCCCCTTCGGGTTGGCGAGCAGGCACCATCTCTGCCGGCGGGACAGTCCGCGCGGGCGTCGGCGGAAGCGTAATCAGCGGGTGACGGCACCACAAGAAAAACCCGGCCTGCGACAACCGACGCAGGCCGGGTCTTTCTGATCGGTCACCTCCGTCGGCGGGCCAACCCGGCGGCCGGCAGCACCAGCAGCGAGACGGCCGACGGCTCGGGGATGTTGCTGATCAGTCCGACGGTCCCGTCGCTGAACGTGGCGCGGACAACGATCTGGCCGAGCTCGTTGATGGCGACTGCGGAGTTGATCGCGGTGATCGTCTTGCCGTCGATAAGCTGGCCGGTGGTTAGTACCAGTTCGTCATCGATCAGGACGCCGTCGCTGCCGTCGGTGAACTCGGCGTACCAGCCGACCCGGCCGTGGTCGTTAAGGTCGAACATGGAGAAGCCAAACCGATGGACGGTTTTCCCTCCGAAGACGCTGCCGGGGGCGGCGACGTGTCGGTCCGTCGTGAAGAGCTCGACGGAGTTTCCGACGACGCCAGTGAATAGCGCCACGCCCGCGTTGTTGATCGCGAAGGCCTCGTTGATCAGGCGGATGTTCCGCCCGTCGATGACGGTGTTGGCGGCGATTTCAACCTCCCCCGAGATGTGCAGTTCGCTTCCGCTGCGGTAGACGTAGTCGCCGGAGTTGTTGAAGCCGTGTCGGGGTATGGAGCCGCCGAGGTCCAGCAGCAATTCGTCCGGCAGGACGGCCAGCTTCGACTTGCTTTCGCCGTCTTCAAAAACCGACGTCACAATCGCCAGCCTGTCTGAGTCGTTGATGGCGAGTTGCCGACGCTCGTCAATCGGGTGCCGTCAAAGTCGCCGTCGGAGAACGCCCCGGCCGTGGTGGCGTAGAAGGTGCCGCCGAACCCGCTCGGGTTACGGAAGGAGAAGCCGATGGTGCCGTTGTTGTTGATGACCGGCAGCCCGCCGTAGGAGTAGCCGAACGTCTGCGTGCCGACGACCTGCCCCTGCGCGACGACTTCCTCGAACGACCGGAAGATCGACTGCCCGCCGGCGTGATTGGCGGTGTAGACGATCTGCCCGGCGTTGTTCAGGTCCGGGCGGGTGCCGATGGACGTGAGCGTACGCCCGTCGACGACGTCGCCGGTGCTGACGACGATCTTAAACGGCGCCGCCGAGGCCGTCGGCGCCGCCTCGAGAAGCAGTACGCCCTGAAGTACCGACGCCGCGAGTGCCATCGAACATTTAAGCTTGTTCATCATCATTCCCTGCCTGTTTGAATAGCAGCGCGTATCAATCGTCGCCGCGAAACAACATCGACGGTCATCCGACGCTTCGAACGCTTGCTGTGGCGGAATGATGTGTCGGCAATGTTTGGTTGCGCTGCGGGCAGCGCTAAGATTGCGAGAGAACGGGAATTCGGGCTGGGAAGGGGGTCTGGTCATTGCGGGTATGCTGCGAAAGACACTGCCATCGCAGCAAAATGCCCCGTGGGCGGTTCGGCGTCATGGGTTAGGCTGCATGTATGACGCTCAACCCGAACGCGGAAGGCCCGGCACGGGCTGCCCTTGATGTGCACGGCAAGGCCCTGCAGCTCAACCTCGACCCGAGCGTATACGGCACCTTCGCCGAGATCGGCGGCGGGCAGGAGGTCGCTAGGTGGTTCCTCCGCGTGGGGGCGGCCAGCGGCACCGTCGCCAAGACGATTTGCGCGTATGACAAGACCGTCTCCGACGCCGTCTACGGCCAGGGCACCCGCTACGTCTCCCGCGAACGCCTCGCCGCCATGCTCGACCACGAGTATGACCTGCTTATCGACCGCCTCTCTTCGGACCGCGGGGCCGGCACGCGGTTCTTCGCCTTCGCCAACACCGTTGCCACGCGGAGCTACCAAGGCGACAACGAGCAGCACGGCTGGGTCGGCGTGCGGTTCCAGGTCGCCCCCGGCAGCCCGCCTTCGGACGCGTTCATCCACGTCAACCTCATGGACGACTCGGCCGACAAGCAACAGCAGGCCCTGGGACTCCTCGGCGTGAACCTCATCTACGCGTGCATCAACCAGCGAATCAGCGCACAGGCGTTCCTCACCGGGCTGTATGAAGGCCTGGACCGCAGCCGGATGGAGACGGACGTCATTCATATTGCCGGCCCCGCCTTCGCCGGGCAGAAGGACTCTGCCTGGGCCATGCGGGCCTTGAGTATGAAGATGACGCACGCTCTGGTCTTCGGTGCCGACGGCAAGGTGGCCGAGCCTTCCAGCGTGCTGCGCAAGCGGCCGATGGCTGTCATTCGCGGGCGGTTCATCTCCGACCAGCCGTTCTACGAGACGATGCTGGAAGCCTCCCGCGAGCACCTGCGGAAGGAGCACGCCGTGCTGAACCGCGAACCCATCAGCCTGCTGGAGACGACCAACGCCCAGTGGCAGGACGGCCCGACGCCCGGCGACGTGGAGATGCTGAGCCGCATCGAGCGGATGCTGAAGTTCGGCCCGGCGATAGCCAGTGACTTTGGCCCGACGTACGAATTGGCCGCCTACCTGCGTCGGTACACGGCCGAGCCGGTCCGCATGGCCGTGGGCGTGGCCGGGCTGCTGCAGATCCTGGAGACGAGCTACTACGGCGAGCTGCCCGGCACGGTGCTGGAGGCGCTGGGCAAGCTGCTGTCGGAGAACGTGAAGCTGGTGGTGCACGCGATGCCGGCCGAACGCCTCAAGGCGGTGCTGGCTGAGAGCCGCGTGCGGTTCGGCGTCGACTTCCCCGCGGAGGGCAACGTCCACGTGAAGGACCTGAAGCTTTCCGGCCCGATCGGCCACCTGCTGGAGTACGTCTGCCAGGCCGGTTGGGTGGAAGGTCTCGAATAGCCCCAGGTGATTGCGGCAGACGCCGGGCCGGGGGCTTGCTGCGGTGCGGCGGTCTATGCCGCTGCCGCTCTCGAGGCTTGCGAGGGATGAGCGGTGGCGTCTGCGGCTTTGCCGTCTGCGGCGTTTCGACAGGCCTGGAGCAGGCGATTGCGGTCGATCGGTTTGGTGACGTAGTCGGTACAGCCGGCTTCGAGGCAGAGTCTGCGGTCATGGTCCATCGCGTGGGCGGTCAGGGCAATGACGGGCAGGTTCTGACCTGCCAAGCGTAGCTGCTGCGTGGCGCCGTAGCCGTCGAGTTCGGGCATTTGCATGTCCATGAGGACCAGGTCGTAAGGCCGGGCGGCGGCGTCTGCCGCGAAGACCGCCTGCACGGCCATGAGCCCGTTTTCCACGAGGCACACCTTGGCGCCGGCCCGGCTGAGGTGGTGGCTCACGAGCCGCTGGTTGTCCGGCCCGTCCTCGGCCAGAAGGATGTGCAGGCCTTCGAGCCGCACGCGCTCGCCGACGCCGTCGCCGAAGGGCTCGGGGCCAACGGCCATGAGGGATTTGTCGCGCGGGTTGAGGAGCGTCGCCGGGTCGTAGTCGCCGGCCGGAATGCGGAGCGTGAACGTGCTTCCCTCACCGGCGAAGCTGGCGACGTCGATTCTTCCTCCCATGCCCTCGGCGAGCATGTGGCTGATCCGCAGGCCCAGCCCCGTTCCTCCGAAGCGGCGTGTTGTGGTTTCGTCTGCCTGGGAGAACGCCCGGAACAGCCGCTTGACCTGCTCGGGCGTCATGCCAATGCCGGTGTCGGTCACGTCGAACCGGACGACGTCCTGCTGCAGCGACACGCCGAGCGTCACCTCGCCGACCTCCGTGAACTTGATCGCATTGCCGACGAGGTTGGTCAGGATCTGACGCAGGCGGACCGGGTCAGTCGGCACGGTAGACGGCAGGGGGGTTCGGTAGTCGATGCTCAGGCCGATGTTCCGCCCGGCGACGCGGACACGCATCAGCGAAACGACCTCCTCGACGACCTGCACGACTGAGACGTCGAGATGCTCGTAGGTCATCTGCCCGGCCTCGATCTTGGACAGGTCCAGGATGTCGTTGATGATCGCGGTGAGGTGTTTGCCGTTGCGTTGGATGGTGCGGACGCTCTCGAGCGTGTCCGGCGGAAGGCCGCGGGCCTGCAGGTCGTCGGCCAGCACGTCGGCGAAGCCGAGGATGGCGGTCATCGGCGTGCGGATTTCGTGGCTCATGTTCGCCAGGAAGGCGCTCTTGGCGGCATTGGCGGCATCGGCACGATGCCGGGCCGCTTGCAGGTCGGCCTCGAGCTGTTTGCGGTCGGTGATCTCCATGTGGGTGCCGAACATGCGCAGCGGCCGGCCGTCGGGCAGCCACTCTGCGACCTTGCCGCGGTCGTGGAGCCAGATGGTCTGCCCGTTCTTGTGGATTGCGCGGCACTCGAAGTCGTAGAAGTCGGTCTCGCCGCGGAAGTGCCGCTGGCGCGTCTCGTGGCAGCGGGCGTGGTCGTCCGGGTGAAGGACCTTCATCCAGGTGTCGATGCTCACCGGCGCCAGTTCTTCGAGCGTGTAGCCGAGCATCTCTGCCCAGCGGTCGTTGAAGACGACCTGCCCGCTCTGCACGTGCCACTCCCACGTGCCGGCGTTCGTCCCGGCGATGACGCCCGCGAGCCGGCCTTCACTCGCGGCGACGGCCTCGGCGTAGCTTTGCTGCTGGTCGATGTCGATGTGCTGCCCGAGCATGCGAACCGCCTGCCCGGCCTCATCCCGTTCAACGACCCGCGCGTTGCTGCGGACCCACTTGTACCGCCCGCCGTGACACAGCAGCCGGAAGTTCACCTCGTATGCAGCGTCGTGCTCCAGCGACTCGGCGATCGCGTCCCGCGTCGACTCCACGTCATCGGCATGGATGTGGTGCAGCAGCCAGGTGAGCCCGTCGGGAATGTCGCACTGCGGCAGCTCGCCGAGCATCGTGTGGTAGTTCTCGTTGGTGCGGAGGCGGCCCGTCTTCACGTTCCAGTCCCACAGGCCGACGCCTGCGGCCGTTACGGCCAGGTCCAGCCGCTCGCCAAGCTCGGCGAGCCGGCGGGCGTCGTCGCGTTCCTGTCGGGCCTGCCTCACGTCGATGCGCGACCGCTGGTACCGCGCGAGTATGCGGAACGAGAGCATCCAGCCGACGCCCATGAGCACAAGCATCGTACCGCCGAGCACCATCGCAGTTCGGATCTCGCCGCGTACACGTTCTCGTTGCCCGGCCAGATGGAGGCTAAGCGCGTCGCCCACGTGCGTCATGCCGCGGGCGTAGGTCTGCTTGTCGCGTTCGTAGGCGGGGCTGTTTAGAAGTGCCGAGGCGTCGGCAAGCCGTCCCTGGCGTACGAGGTCGAAAGCCGCCAGCTCCGCGGCGACAAGGCGGTCGTTGGCCAGCTCCGTTTCCCGGCCCAGCGAGGCGTCGGCGAATTTGGGTGCCAGGCCGCGCAGCCGTGCCAGTGCCGCGTCGAGTTCCTTAACGTAAGTTTGGTACCGCTGCTCCCAGGCCGGCTCGCCCGTCGCGGCAGATAGCTTCGCCGCGGCGGTCAGCACCTCGTCGAGGTGGATGATCTGCCCCCGCACCTCGGCCAGCTCAATCGAGGCCCGCTCGAGTTGGTCGAACCGCATCGATGTCGCCTGGAACATCCACACGAGCAGGCTGGCCAAGGCGAGCGATGAAACAACGCCCACAACGAGCGGGGCGTAGAACCGCATCAGCCGGGCATACGGGTCGGCACGCCTGGCGACCTCCCGGCTCGGCTTGCTGGCGTGATGCGCTTCCCGATCCACGCTTTGCTCATCGGCAACAATGCGGCAAGACTGAAGGAGCGGCCCAGTTGCGACAACGCGGCAGGCGACGGCAGCCGCGGGCCGGTCGTCAGCGCGACGGCTGAGCATTCAGAGCGTTTAGAATCGTTCGGGCGACGAAGCGGGCAGGGGATGTGCCTTCAAGAGGCTCAAGGATATTCATATCGACCAGCTTCGTGACGCTGTTTTTGGCCGCCGGATACGTCACGCCCACCAGCTTTGCCACCGACGGGATCGTGACCAGCGGCAGGATGAAGAGGTGGTCGATGATGGTAAGCAGCAGCGCAGAGTTCCGTGCGGTGCGGATGGCCTCGTGGTAGCGGCGTTGCAGGTCGAGCAACTCACGGAGCTTCTCCTCGGACTCCCTGGCAGCGACGGATAGCCCTTCGAGGAAGAAGGTGAGCCACCCGAGCCAGTCGCGGTGGGTGCTGACGCGGAGCAGGGCATCGTAGTAGCGTGAGCGATTCCGCTCGAAGTAGATGCTCGGGTTCACGACGGGGAAACTCAGCAGCCCTTGGCCGCATAGCCCGAGCAGAATGAGCGTCCGGCCGAGCCGGCCGTTGCCGTCCTCGAACGGGTGAATCGCCTCGAACTGGTAGTGCTGCAGGCCCAAAGCCAGCAACGGCTGCATGTCGCCCGGGTTCAGGCAAAAAGCCTGGAACTGCTCCATGAGCTCGTCGAGCAGGTGCGGCGGCGGCGGGACGAAACGGGCATGTTCAATGCCGAGGTCCCGCTTGCCGATGTAAACCTGCAACGTGCGGTACCGGCCTCGGCTCTCCTGCCCACGCACTTGGTCGAGCAGCGTGCTGTGAAGCTGACGCAGCAGCGTATTGTTGACCGGCCGGCCCTGCCGGACGGCTTCCAAGCCCTGGAGGATCGATCGCTCGGCATTGAGCGTCTCGCGCACCTGCTCAGGCACGGGTGACTCCGGGGCCGCCTCCGCTTCGGCAACCTCTTCGTAGCGGGCGTAGGTGTTCTCGATGTAGCTGGAAAGCTGCGCCTCCCGGCGAACGAACGAACGGATGAGGATCTGCGGGTCAGGCAGGGTTCGTGCGGTGCCCTCAAGTCGGCCGAGCAGGTTGCTCACCTCCGAAAGCTTGTTGACGAGCGGCGGGTTCAGGGGAAGCTCTGGCGGCAGCGGGTCCGGCACGAATGTCCGGCGTGCGTCCAGGCCATCGACAAACCTGCCAGGCATCTGGTCTGTGAACGCCTCGGGATTCAAGGCAGCCTCCGGTCACTTCAACGATCCTTTAATCCGACCCGCAGGAGTTAAAGGATAAGCCGGTTATCCTTTAATTCAAGTGGTCGCGATTAAAGCTGCCTTTCATCGCCCAAAAGCAGCAGGACCCGGACGCTGACGCACCCGGGTCCTGCCTGATAGCCGTTTTTTAGGGCCAGGACGCTTAGTACCGGTAATGCTCGGCCTTGTAGGGCCCTTCCACCGGCACGCCGATGTAGTCGGCCTGTTCCTTGCTCAGCTTCGTCAGGTTGACCCCGAGCTTGCCGAGGTGCAGGCGGGCGACCTTCTCGTCGAGGTGCTTGGGCAGCACGTAGACCTTCTTCTCGTACTTGCCGGCGTTCGTGGCAAGCTCGATCTGCGCGATCACCTGGTTGGTAAAGCTGGCCGACATCACGAAGCTCGGGTGGCCGGTGGCGCAGCCGAGGTTCAGCAGGCGGCCCTCGGCCAGGATCAGCACGCTGTGGCCGTCGGCGAAGGTGTACATGTCGTACTGCGGCTTGATGTTCGTGCGGGTCAGCCCCTTGACCTTCTTGAGCCCGGCCATGTCGATCTCATTGTCGAAGTGCCCAATGTTCCCGACGATCGCCTTGTCCTTCATCTTCGCCATGTGCTCGGCAGTGATGATGTTGTAGTTGCCGGTCGTCGTCACGAACAGGTCGGCCTTGTCGACCCAGTTCTCCAGCGTATCGACCTGGTAACCTTCCATCGCCGCCTGCAGGGCGCAGATCGGGTCGACTTCCGTCACGACCACGCGGCAGCCCTGGCCCTTGAGGCTCTGGCAGCAGCCCTTGCCCACGTCGCCGTAACCGCAGACCACCGCGACCTTGCCCGAGAGCATCACGTCAGTGGCGCGGAAGAAGCCGTCGATCAGCGAGTGCCGGCAGCCGTACAGGTTGTCGAACTTGCTCTTGGTGACGCTGTCATTGACGTTGATGGCCGGGAAGAGCAGCGTGCCCTTCTTCTGGGCTTCGTAGAGGCGCAGCACACCGGTGGTGGTCTCTTCGGTCACGCCGCGGCACTTGTCGGCGGCCTTAATCCAGCGGTCCGGCTGCTCTTCGATCGTGCGGGCCAGGACCTTCAGGACCTCTTTGAACTCTTCGTTGTCGGTGGTGTCCGGGCTGGGCACGCTGCCGGCCTTGGCGAACTCCATGCCCTTGGTGATGAGCAGGGTGGCGTCGCCGCCGTCGTCGACGATCTGGTCCGGGCCTTCGCCGTCGCCGAAGTCGAGCATCCGCTCGGTGCAGGCCCAGTACTCTTCAAGGCTCTCGCCCTTCCAGGCGAAGACCGGGCAACCCTTGGGCTGCTCGATCGTCCCGCCGTCACGCCCGACGACCACCGCGGCCGCGGCGTGGTCCTGCGTGCTGAAGATGTTGCAGCTCGCCCAGCGGACGTCCGCACCCAGGTCGATCAGCGTCTCGATCAGCACGGCCGTCTGCACCGTCATGTGCAGGCTCCCGGCGATCTTCAGGCCCTTCAGCGGCTTACTGCCGCCGAACTCTTCCCGGCAGGCGATCAGCCCGGGCATCTCCTGCTCGGCCAGCATGATCTCCTTGCGGCCCCAGTCGGCCAGCTGCGCCAGCCGCTCCGGCGTAGCGCCGGGAACCAGTGCGTATTCAATTCCGTTGGCGGCAGTCGTGGTGAAGCCGGCGGTCGTCGGTTCGGCAAGTGTCATGTGGGTGTCTCCGTTAAGTGTTCGAGTGCGAACGAGGCCGACGCCGGGTCCGTGCCGACGTACTCCATCCGTTCATCCGGATGGAATGATCGGTCACCTGAGGGTAAGAGTCAACCCCGGCGCGGGTTTCTGTGGGATATGAAAGCTCCGGCCGCCGGTCTTTCAACCGACCGCCGACGCCCACCGGCCGTCCCGCCGAATTTCCAGGTGCCTGCCGGAGACGCACATGCGTATCTTGATGTCTGAGCGGGAGGGGCAAAGGGGGAAACCTTGAACCCTGGAGGAACAATGCACATTCGAGCCGTATTCGCGTCCGCCGTGTTGCTGCCGGCCGCCTTCGCCGTCGGGCAGTTGGGTACCGACCTGGTCGTCGGCGGGCTGAGCAACCCGCTGTTCCTGGCCGCGCCCGAGGGTGACGACCGGCTGTTCGTGCTGGAGCGGGGCGGGAACGTCCGCGTGATTGATGCCGACGGCAACCTGCTGCCCACGCCGTTCCTGAGCCTCAGCCCCGGCACCGCCGGCGAGGGCGGGCTGCTCGGCCTGGCGTTCCACCCAAACTACGCCACCAACGGCCGGTTCTTCGTCAACTACACCAACGCCACCGTCACGCAGACGATCGTCGAAGAGTACACCGTCTCGGGGACGAACCCGAATGTCGCCGACGCCGCCTCGGCACGCACCGTCATCACCTACGCCCAGCCGGGGACCAACCACAACGCCGGGTGGATCGGCTTCTCGCCGAACGACGGCTACCTGTACATCCCCACGGGTGACGGCGGCGGCAGCAACGACCCCTCCAACAACGCCCAGACGTTCAACAACCTGCTCGGCAAGGTGCTGCGCCTCGACGTCGACGGCGACGACTTCCCCGCCGACGCCGCCCGCAACTACGCCATTCCCGCCGGCAACCCGTACGTCGGTGACCCGTCCCGGCCGGACGAGATCGTCGCCTACGGCCTGCGGAACCCGTACCGCAACAGCTTCGACCGCCTCACCGGCGACCTGTACCTGGGTGACGTCGGCCAGAACACCCGCGAAGAAATCAGCCTGCTCCGCGACGGGGATTTTGCCCCCGGCGACGTGCCCAACTTCGGCTGGCGCGCGCGGGAGGGATACGCCGCCACGCCCACCGGCCCCGGCGGCGGCGTCGGCGGGCCCCGGCCGGCCGGCAACGTCGACCCCATCCTCGACTACCCGCACGCCGGCCCGGACACGCTGGGCCGGAGCATCGTCGGCGGCTACGTCTACCGCGGCAGCCTGCTGGGCCCGGCCTTCCAGGGCAAGTACCTCTTTGGCGACTTCATCAGCGGCCGATACTTCACGGCCGACACCGCCGACCTGGCCGGCATCACCGACTTCACCGACCTGTCGGGCCTGAACCTGGCGCTGACGGACGTCACGGCCGAACTCTTCCCCGGCGGCGCGGTCCGCCCCTTCAGCTTCGGCGAAGACGCCGACGGCGAGCTGTACGTGCTTGGCCTGGACGGCGGCGTGTACGCCGTCGTGCCGGAGCCGACGACGCTTATGGCGTTTGCGTTTGGCGCGCTGGCGATGCGACGGCGGCGGGGGTAGAGCTGCTAGCCGCAGCGAGTGGTGTCACAGCGTCCGCAGCCAGGCGGCGACGTCGGACAGGCTGACCTGACCATTGCCGTCGATGTCGTGGTTTGGTGCCGTCGCGTCGACGAAGCTGGCTGTGATCTCAAGGATGGTCCGGCCGACGGTCGCGTGGGCTTGTGCCGAGGCTGACAGGTAGGCCGCTTGGAGTGTTACGACTTCCGTTTGCTCCAGCACGATTGCCCCGCCGAAGGCGTCGAGCATTGGCTGGGTGATCTCGCCCGCCAGGAGCCAGTCGTCCTCGCTGAGCGGTCCGGGAGGAACGGGCTTAACCCAGACGGCCGTAAACGTAAATACCAAGTCGTTGTGGAGGATCGTCGTCCCGAACGGCGGGCTCACTATTGTTGGACTCGTGAAATCGCCATCGAACTACCAGCGCCAAGTCGTCCAGTAGGGGGCGGCGTCGGGTTCGGCGCGGTCTGTTCCCGTCGCCCAGGCGAGGGCGGCGATGATGTCCGGCTCATGGCTGGCACTTGCGATGTACGACCCGTTCGTCTCGACGAACCGGTCGAGCAGGAATGCCAGGTCCGCCGGCGTCATCAGCCCGACCTCCAGCCCATTGGCTCCGATCGTCTTCATCCCTGCAACGTCCGGATGGCCGATGGCCGCCCACTCGGCGACCGTCGGCAGTCGCACGGTCGGGTGCTTTGCCAGGTCGATCTTCATTCGCCCGGCGAAGACGTTCATCGTCGCGCGGTTCACGTTGCGGTGGCTCAGTTCGTAGGAGAGCTGCCCGAGGTTGCCCTGCGGCAGCGTGCCGAGCCAGGCTTTCACGTCCGCCAGGTCCACGTAGCCGTCGGCGTTCAGGTCGGGGCGGGCGGCGTTGGCCTTTGCGAAGTCCGGCAGCACGAAGCTCAGCACGTTGTCCGCGTCCGGCGTGATCGGCGAGCCGGCCGCGGCGAACAGGGGTCGGGCCAGCTGCATCACGGTATCGAGATCGTCGGGCAGTGCCACAAAGCCGTCGCCGAAGACTTCGCCGACAATCACCGGGCTGAAACCGACCGAGTTCGGCCCGCCGATCACGTGAACCTGCCCGCCGAGGGTATCGACCGGCACGTGGGGGTAGGCCTGCTGCCACGCACCTTCATCGAAGCGAGTACCTTGGAGCCAGCCGTAGGCCAGCAGGTTAAGGTAATGAAGACTCACGGTGCCGTCTATATACAAACCACCGCCACCGGAGAAGTTGCCAGCATTGATCCCACCAAGCCACCATCCGCCGGACGGCACGTCGTCGGAGCCGGCTGACGTCTCTGGCGGCGGCTCGACCGCGGCCGCTCCGACCCAACGCTCCCCCGGCACCCAGAACTCGTACGTCCGGCCGAGCCCGGCGGCCGAAAGGTCGACCTTGTAGTAGCCCCAAGCCACCGGCCCGAGGTCGATGTAGTGGTGCCGCGTTTCGGTCTCGTCCGCGTCTGCGCCGTCCAGCAGCACGGTCTGCAGCTGCAGGCTTGCCTGGCTCACCGGCACCCTGTTGTGCCGCTCGCCGGTCGCACGCAGCCCCTGCTCACCGGTAAACTGCGTGAAGCTACGCACCGGCTGCTCGATCAGCACGTCCAGCATCATTCGGTCGCCGACGCGTACGGCACTGACCGCCCGCACGTCCGGCACGCCGTCGGACTTGCTGAAGTGGTTTGATTCGTAGCCGATCCGGCTGTCCAGCTTCCACGTCATGCGGTCGGCGCCGGTGTAGAGCGACACCTCGCTCGGGCCGGCGTTGTTCCGCAGCGGCATCTCGGCGAAGAGGCGGGTCGGGTTGTAGTGGCGACGCTGGCCCCACTGGTACTCGGCCACGTCGTAGATGCTCTCGTTCGGGGCGGGCGTGATGCGGCGGCTGGTGCTGGGGGCCAGGTACATGAACCCTTGTTCGGTCATGCTGCTGCCGGTCCAGCGGACGCGCCAGCCTTCGCCGTCGTCGTTGTGAACGTCCCCGCGGAGGTCCTGGATGCCGGGGATGACCTCTTCGCTCGGCTGTACGTTCAGGTTTTCGACGCCGCTGCCGAAAAAGATGCCCTCGACGTGCGCGGTGTCGTTGCCGCCGCCTCCGAAGTAGATGTTCTGGCCGCGCCCGTCGATGAGGGTGTCGTCGCCGCGTTGGCCGTCGAGGTAGTCGTTGCCGCCGTTGCCGCTGAGGGTGTCGTTGCCGTCGCCGCCGATGAGGGTGTCGTCGCCGGGGCCGCCGGAGATGAAGTCGTCGCCGGGACCGCCGAGGACGACGGTCGGCAGCATGAGCCGCCGGCCGAGGATGACGGTGTCGTCCCCGCCGAGGGCATCGACGTGGACGCGTTCGACGTCGCGGGCGTTGAACACGCTGCCGACGCCGTTGAGGAAGACGCTGATGCTGCTGCCGCCGACGGCGAAGTTGATGGTGTCATCCCCTTCGGTGCCGGTGACGACGAGCAGGCCGTTGGAGAGCGACGCGGCGAGCAGGCGCCGGCCTTCAAGCTTTTCGATCATCTTCGTGTCCCTGATGGTTGTGCCCGGCGGGCGGGTTGTGGTCGTGCCGCCGGAGTAGCAGCCCCTTGCGTGTTCAACCTACCACCAGGAAGTTGCCGGGCAATTGAAATTCTCTGGGGCGCACCGCCTGTCGCAGGGATACATGCCGGAGGACAGCCGAAGGGGACGCATGGGGTGAAGTCGCAGGCCGGCCGCAGGGTTTTGAAGGGGCCGGAGGGGTTGCCTGCAGCGTTAACGCCGCCCGGCGAGGGTTTCGTACAGTGCGACGGTCTCGGCCACCTGCCGGTCGAACGTGAGGTGGGCCCGCACGTGATCCGCCGCGGCGTGGCCCATGCGGCGAAGGGCCGGCTCGTCGGCCAGGAACTCGACCGCGGCGGCAACGAAGGCGTCGTGGTCGATCGGCGTGCTCCGGCCGGTGACGTTCTCGACGATCATCTCGGCCGTCCCGCTGGTCCGCGTGCGGAGGCACGGCACGCCCGCGGCCATCGCCTCGCAACAAACGTAACTGAACCCCTCACGCAGGCTCGGCAACAAAAGTGCGTCGGCGGCGTGGTAGACGCCAGAAACGTCCAGCGGGCCCGTCAGGCGCACAGATTTGTCCAGACCGCGGTCGAGAACCTGCTTCGCCAGCCTTGCGTGGTTCGGGCCTTCACCCACCAGCAGCAGGTGGAGGTTCGGCACCTTGCCGCGGGCGGCCTGGGCGACGTCCAGCAGCCAGTGCTCGTTCTTCGGGTAGTCCAGCCTGCCGACGTACACACCCAGACGGGCGTCCGGCGGCACGTTGAGCGCTTTGCGGGCCTCGGCACGCTGCCCGGGCGTCGCCGGGGTGAACCGAGACGGGTCCAGCCCGTGCGGGATGAGGCTGATGCGGCCCGGCGGCACGCGGCCGGCGTCCAGCAGCCAGCGGCGGGCGTCCTCGCTGGCGGCGTGCGTGTGGTCCCCGAAGTCCGTCAGCCACCGCCGCGGCCCGGCAAGGCTGATGTGCGACAGGTGCAGCGTGTAAAGCAACGGCGGCGCTTTACCGGCCTGCAGCCGCCGGCCCAGCAGTGTCGCCCGCCGATAGTGGCTGTGCAGCACATCGACCGGCTGCTCGGCGAGCCGGCGGCGCAACGACCGTGCCGCGGCCAGGAAGCCGACGACGCCACGGTTCAAAGGCACGACGTGGTAAGGCAGCCCGGCCGCCTCGAAGCGGTCGTGCCACGCGCCCCTGTCCCCGGCGACGGCCACGTCCAGCCCGCGGGCCCGGCAGGCCAGCGACAGGTCCAGAATGTACCGGCTCAGCCCGCCGGCGTCGGAGGCGTGAGTCAGGTGGAGGATGCGCAGCGGCGGTTGCACGATTAAGAGGAAGGTGTGGGCGAAACCCTAGCTCTGGTTTGGGGGGAGCTTCAAGACCCGTGAAGTCATGGTAAGGGCAGGCATTATGATTTATCGTCTCAGCTTGGTGGCTTATGCTGTCACTCGGCCGTGCCGAAGCCATTTGTAGCAGGAAGAGACGTGTCCGGCCCGTTCGCCGGGCTTTTGGCCTTCGGCCCGCCTTCGGATTCGCCGTTCGGACTTTGCCATGACCCACCCCAACGCGGCAGGAGAAACGCCGGGCCGGACCCAGCAGCCCGCACCTGATCCCGATCCCACGACGGCTGAAGCCGTCATGGCCAGTTCCGCTTCGGACGAGGCTGCTCAGGACGAGTCTGCATCGGACACGTCCACCCCCGAGATACCCACTGAGACGCCCCCTGAGACACGCCCTGAGACACCGACTGACGCTCCGGCTGATGCACCCGCTGAGGCGGCGACCGGCGGCATGATGCAGGAGGCCACCCCAACCGGGGCACGCCGGGCGAAGGTCGACGTCCTCATTCAGACTTACAACGAGGAACTGAACCTCCCCTACACGCTGGCCAGCGTCCAGGGGTGGGCCAACCGCGTGTTCGTCGTCGACTCCGGCTCGACCGACGACACCGTTCAGATCGCCCGGCGGTTCGGCGCTACCGTCGCGCTGCACGGCTGGGAGGGTTACGCCAAGCAGAAGAACTGGGCACTGCGGCATCTGCCGTTTCAGAGCCCGTGGATCCTCATCATCGACGCCGACGAGGCCGTGAGCCCTGAACTGCGCCAGGAGATCGACAACCTCACCGACAAGGACGCCGACCGCGTGCCCGAGGCCGGGTTCTACATCAACCGCGTCTTCATCTTCATGGGCCGGGAGATTCGCCACTGCGGCTACTTCCCGAGTTGGAACCTGCGGCTCTTCAAGCGTGGCCGGGCGTTCTACGAGGACCGGCTGGTTCACGAGCACATGCAGGTGGACGGCCCGACGGGTTACCTCAAGCACCTCTTGATCCACGAAGACCGGCGTGGGCTGGAGCACTTCTTCGCCAAGCACAACCGCTACAGCACGCTGGAGGCGCGGGAGAACTACGAGAAGCCGCAGCAATGGCCCGGGTTGAAGGCGTTTTTCCGTGACCGCGTGCTGCGGGTGCGGTTCCTCAAGAGCCGGGTGCTGCCGCACATGCCGCTCTCGTGGACGTGGCGGCTGCTCTACATGTACGTGTTCCGCCTCGGCTTCCTCGACGGCGTTGCGGGCTGGCGGCTCTCCAACTTCATCAGCAGCTATGAGTTTTTCATCCAGCTCAAGTACCAGGAGTTCAAGGAACTCAAGGAGCGGGCCGAGAAGTTCGACCGCTCGGGCCTGGCCGAGCCCGAGGGGCAGCTCGATTTCGACGACCAGATTTCGATCGGCCTGCCGAGCGGCTTCAAGCGTCCCGCGGCCGCTACGGATCCGGGCGAGGCGTCGCCCGCCGCCCTGCGTCCTGCGCCCGCCGACGCGCCCGCCGGGCAGCATCACGAGTGGCAAACGCAAGCCGCCAGAGAGCCGGCCGTCTATGAGCACGCCGGGCACGCGGAGGCCAGCCCCCACGCCGTCCCGACGCTCGTACCCCGCGGCAACGGGCGGTTAACCAACCTCGACGACGACTCCCTCCGCTTCGTCAGCCCGTGGACGTTCAAACAGAACATCGCCCGCGCACTGTGGATGTTCGTCTACAAAATCCTCTTCCGCACCAGCTTCCACAACTGGTACGGCTGGCGGCGGCTGATCCTGCGGACCTTCGGCGCGAAGATCGGCCGGGACGTCCGCATGCGGCCAACCGTCATGATCGAAATCCCATGGAACCTGGACATCGGCGACGGCAGCGTCATCGGCGACCATGCGATTCTCTACTCGCTCGGCAAGATCACCATCGGCCGACGCGTCGTCATCAGCCAGTACGCCCACCTGTGCGCCGGCACGCACGACCACCGCTTCACCGACTTCCCGCTGCTCCGCCCGCCGATCAACATCGACGACGAAGCCTGGGTCGCCGCCGACAGCTTCGTGGGCCCCGGCGTGACCATCGGCACGCAGGCCGTGCTCGGTGCCCGCGCCAGCGCTTTCAAGGACGTGCCGCCGGGCATGATCGCCACCGGGAACCCTGCCAAGCCGCTCAAATCACGCCGACTGTTCAATCGGCCCAGCTACGTCGGCAAGCAGATCGACGTGCCCGGCGAACCGGCGCTGCCGCAGGACCCGGCCCGGCCGCAAGCCCCCCCGGAGCCGCATGACCGCCGGCCGACACCGGCCGAACAGCCGCCCGCCGAGGAGGACCGGACTGCCCGCAACGGCCAACACGCCCCGGCCGAGACCGCCGTACCCGAAGCCCAGGTCGAACACCACGAAGCCGACCCGACGCAAACCGACGCCGTCGAGCCGCGAAGCTAGGCCGTACCTGCCCCGGGTACCGACGGTCATGAACCTGAGACGCTGTCCACCCGCCCGAAACGGCGCTCGATCTCCTGGACCGTCTCCTGCGGCAGTGGTCCGGCCAGGATCGCCGCGACGTTCGCCTTCAGGTGCTCCAGGCTGCCGGTGCCGAAAAGGGTGACGTGCGTGTTCGGCTCGTGCCGGCAAAAGCGGTAGGCGGCCTCCTGCAGCGTGCCGGCCACGCCGGGGGCGGTCAGGAAGGCCAGGTCGTCCCCGGCGGCGTCCGGGGTGATCTGCCCGCGGGCCTGAAGCTCCCGCAGCACCTCACCGAGCCGGGCCGGGCGGGACAGGGCCTGCCGTACGGCGAACATCAGCTCGACGCCCACGCCTTTGGCCGCGGCACGTTCCAGCAGGGGCCTGGCGGAGAAGTTCAGCAGGTTGAAGCCGACCATCCAGACGTCGAACAGGTCGTCCTCGACTGCGAGCTTGAGCATGTCGTGGGCGGGCTCGGTTTCGAACCGCTCGCTGACGGCCAGGTGCGCGATCTTCCCGGCGTCGCGGGCCTTGTGCAGGGCCGGGACGATCTCGGCGGCGGCGTGGGCGTAGGCTTCCGCCGAGAGGCCGTGGACGTGGTAGACGTCAATCCGCTCCCGGCGGAGTTTCTTCAGGCTGGCCTCGAGGCTGGTGAGAATGTCGTCGGCGGTGGCGAGGCGCGGCGGGCCGGTTTCGGCGGCAGATTCGTCGCGGCGGCGGGCGGAGGTCTTGCTGGAGACGATGACGCGTTGGGCCGCCGGGCCGGCCTCGGCCAGTGCCCGGCCGACGACATGCTCGTTAGCGTACCCTTCGGCCGTGTCGATGTAATTGATGCCCAGGTCGATTGCAGCCCGGATGACGCGGACGGCGTGGTCCTCATCGTGCCCGGTGGACAGGCCAAGGCGCGAGTGCCCGCCGCAACCCAGCCCCGCGACGCTCACGTGAAGGCCGGTTCGGCCGAGTGTGACATATTGCACGCCCCCCAGTATGGCCCAGATGAGCCTGCCGGGGCAATAACGGCGGTCGAGGGTCTGCCGGCGGCGGAAAACCGACCAAAGCTGGTCGTCGGGGGCCGAATCCCGCTTGTCAAGTGGTGCCGGGGTTGCAACAATTGGGCGTGAGGCTTTGGTGCACGTGTGCCGGGCAGAGTCGTTTGTTTTGCAGTGAGGTCGTCCATCGCTACGCATTTCCGCCACAACGAACAGATCCGCATCTCGCCGGTGCGGTTGATCGACGATAAAGACGAGCAGATCGGCATCGTGCCGACGCGCGAGGCGCTGCAGCGCGCCCGCGAGGCCGGGTTGGATCTCGTCGAAGTCGCCCCGCAGGCTCGCCCTCCCGTTTGCCGCATCCTCGATTACGGCAAGTGGCGCTACCAGCAGCGGAAAAAAGAGAGCAAAAGCGCCAAGCACAAGGGCGGCCAGCTCAAGGAGGTCAAGATCCGCACGACGCGCATCAGCGACCACGACCTGGGTATCAAGACCAACAACGCCCGGAAGTTCCTCGAAGAGGGGAACAAGGTGCAGTTCGTGCTCCAGTACCGCGGCCGGGAGATGGCCCACCAGGAACTGGGGCGGGAAATCTTCGACAAAGTGAAGCGGGAGCTGTTCTTCATCTCGAAGGTGGAGCAGGACATACGCCCGATGGGCCGACGCATCAGCATGGTGCTCCAGCCGGACCACAAGGACCCGACCAAGTGGGAAGAAGTGGACGGCCGGCTGATGAAGAAGGGCTCGGCCGCCGCGGCCGCCGCCGCAGAACATGCCGAGGCCGCCCCGCAGGACCGCCCGGCGCCGGGGCGCCTGGGCATCCCGCAGCGCGAGCCCGCCACGACGCGTTAAGCGGTTCAAGCCGCCATCGTCGGATCACAGGCCGCACTCGCCGAAAGACGAGTGCGGCCTTTTCGCCTGAAACCGGCATTCGCAGCGCTTTGACCGCCCGGCGGCAGGCTGCTATTCTCTCGCTCTTTTCCCCAGTCCCCAAGAGATTCACCATGGCTTACAAGTTCAAGCCCAGCAAGAGCGTCTCCAAGCGGTTCAAAGTAACCGGCACGGGCAAGCTCAAGCGCGGGCACCAGTTCCGCAGCCACTTGATGAGCGGCCGCAGCGGCGACATGAAGCGGCGGATGGGCCGCCCGGCGATCCTCGACGACCGCCTGGCCGACCGCTGCCGCGCCATGATGGGCGTCAGCAAGAACCCCAAGCGGATCGCGCACGAGCGGCGCGTCCGCGACCTGCAGCAGGCCAAGGCCGAACAGGCCGCCTGAAGTTCGGCCGCCTGAAGTTCGGCCGCCTGACATCAGGCCGCCTGCAACTGTCGGTCAAACCCTTCAAAGCTGCCGGGGCGTTCCCGGCACAGCTATGCCGCGGCCGGCTTCGTGCCCATGCCGACGTGCCTCTGGCTCCCAGATGTTTCCTGAAAGGACCTGTCCATGCCACGTGTATCCGGCGGACCCCAGCACGCACGCAAGCGCAAGCGCATTCTCAAGCGTGCCAAGGGCTTCCGCGGCCAGCCCGGCCATAACTATCGTTCGGCCCTCGAGTTCACCCGCAAGGCCGACCAGTACGCCTACATCCACCGCAAACAGAAGAAGCGCAACTACCGCGCACTCTGGATCACCCGCCTCTCGGCCGCCCTGAAGATGCGCGGCTTGGTCTACAGCCGCTTCATCGCCGCCTGCGAACTGGCCGGCGTGGAGTTGAACCGCAAGATGCTCAGCGAACTGGCCGTGGGCGACCCGGCCGCGTTCGACGCCATCGTCGAAACCGTCCGCCCGCACGTCGCGGCTGTCGGCAAGCCTGTCGGCGGCCTGGCGACCGCCTCAGCCTGACCGGCACCCCGGCCCGAACCCGGCCGCTTTAGCATTGAGCCGCTAGAAAAAGGCCGCGCTTCTTCACCCGAAGGAGCGCGGCCTTTGGCGTCGGACGGTTTCTCGGCGGATGCGGTGCCGGGACGGTGGGGCGGGAAGGGCTACTTGCCGACACGCTTTCGCCCACGCCGGCCGCCGGATTTGGGCCGCCAGAGGGTGCTCTCGCTCTCCTCGTCGTGCCCGGCCATGCCGTCGCCGCTGCGGATCTCGGGGGCGCCTTTCAGCTCGTTGAGCTTGTCGCGCAGCTGGGCGGCCCGCTCGAACTCCAGGTCCTGGGCGGCCTTGACCATCTCCTCCTCCAGCAGCTTGATGATCTCGGCCTTGTCAAAGCTCTGTTCGTTCTGCTTCACCGCCTCGCGGACGGTGTGCCGGGCCTTCACCTCCGCCTCGATGCTGCTGCGGATGGCCTTCTTCACCGTCGCCGGCGTGATGCCGTTTGCCTTGTTGTACGCCAGCTGCTTCTCGCGGCGGCGGTCGGTCTCGTCGATGGCGTTTCGCATCGCCGGCGTCGTCGTGTCGGCGTAGAGGATGACCTTGGCGTTCACGTTACGGGCCGCCCGGCCGATGGTCTGGATGAGCGACGTCTCACTCCGCAGGAACCCGGCCTTGTCGGCATCCAGGATGCAGACGAGGCTCACCTCCGGCAAATCAAGCCCCTCGCGCAAGAGGTTGATGCCGATGAGCACGTCGAACGCCCCCTTGCGCAGGTCGTTGAGGATCTCGACGCGCTCGATCGTCTGAATCTCCGAGTGCAGGTACCGACAGCGGAAGCCCTGCTCCTGGATGTAGGCCGAGAGGTCCTCGCTGAGCCGCTTGGTCAGGGCGGTGACGAGGACGCGCTCGCCCTTCTCGACGACGGCCCTGATCTCTTCGATGAGGTGGGGCACCTGGCCCTGTGCCGGGCGGACTTCGATGACCGGGTCGATCAGGCCGGTCGGGCGGATGACCTGCTCGACGACTTCTCCGCCGCAGTTTTCAAGCTCCTCGCGGCTGGGCGTGGCCGAGACGTAGACGGTCTGCGGGAAGAGCTCGAGCATCTCCTCGTACTTCAGCGGCCGGTTGTCCATGGCGCTGGGCAGGCGGAAGCCGTGCTCCACGAGCACTTCCTTGCGCATGCGGTCGCCGTTGTACATCGCCTTGAGCTGCGGGAGCGTGACGTGGCTCTCGTCGATCATCAGCAGGAAGTCTTTGGGGAAGTAGTCGACGAGGGTGTAAGGACGTGCGCCCGGCTCCCGGCCGTCGAGGTGGCGGCTGTAGTTCTCGATGCCGCTGCAGTAGCCGACTTCCAGGATCATCTCCAGGTCGTACTTCGTGCGGGCGAGCAGGCGTTGGGCCTCGAGCAGCTTCCCCTCGCCGCGGAGAGAGAGGACGCGGGCACCCAGCTCCTCCTTGATACTCTCGACGGCGGCGTGGACGCGGTCCTCCGGCATGACGTAGTGGACGGCGGGGTAGAGAAAGATCTGATCCTCGGACTTGATGACCTCGCCGGTGAGCGGGTTGATCATGTCGATGTTGGTGATCTCGTCGCCGAAGAACTCGATGCGGTAGGCGAACTCCTCGTAACTGGGTTGGATCTCGACGACGTCGCCGCGGACGCGGAAGGTGCCGCGTTTGAAGTCGATGTCGTTGCGGGCGTATTGCAGGTCGATGAACTTGTGCAGCAGCTCGTCGCGGTCGGTCTCCTCGTCCTTGCGGATGCCGATGACGCTGGACTTGTACGTCTCCGGCGAGCCCAGGCCGAAGATGCAGCTCACGGAGGCGACGATGATCACGTCGTCGCGGGTGGAGAGGTTGCTGGTGGCAGAAAGGCGCAGGCGGTCCAGGTCGTCGTTTCGGCCGGCGTCCTTCTCGATGTAAATGTCCCGCTGCGGGATGTACGCCTCGGGCTGGTAGTAGTCGTAGTAGGAAACGAAGTAGCCCACGGCGTTGTTGGGGAACAGCTCCTTCATCTCCTCGTAGAGCTGGGCGGCCAGAGTCTTGTTGTGGCTGATGATGAGCGTGGGCCTGCCGACGCGGGCGATGGTGTGGGCCATCGTGAACGTCTTGCCGGAGCCGGTGACGCCCATGAGCGTCTGGTACTTCTTGCCGGCGCGGGTGCCGGCGACGAGTTGCTCGATCGCGGCAGGCTGATCGCCGGCGGGCTGGTTCGGACTGACGACTTCGAACGGCTTGTGGAGCATGCGGGAGATTGTACGCCGACGCGGCGGCGGCGGTGCGAAAGCAAACCGCCCGGCCGGGACGGCGGACACGGCGCAGCCCCGCGTGTGCCGAGGCGCGAAGGCGGCCTGCCGGCGAGCACCGGCGTGAGGCTACTGGCGGTTGGGGTTGAAGCGGAAGTTGGCGGCGTCGTCGGAGCTTTTATCCACGTAGCCGAACTGGCCGTCGACGCCGGCGGAGAGGAGCAGGTAGTCCTGCTTGATGGGGACTTCGTCGCCGTTGATCGCGCCGCTGCCGTCGGTGTCGCCGAGCATGAAGCTGAAGGCGGCGATGCCGCCGCTGAACATGGCCGGGTTGACCTCGGCAAAGTTGTAGAGCGCCGAATTGCCGCCGTTGGCGATGTAGGCGTCGGGGGCGGTCAGGTCTGCAGGGATGCGTTTTCGGGCCGGGATGTAGATCACCGGCGAGCCGTCCGGCGTGCGGAGGGCCATGCCGGTGCGGTCGATGTCCGTGTTGAGGTACGGCCCGGCCACCTGCCCGGTCGTCCGGCCTTCGGGGCGGATGCCCAGCCACTGCGAAGGCGACCCTGCTTCACCGAAGCCGTCGTCAATGACAAAAGGCTCGGTTTCCGTGGGGATCCGTGAACGCGTATCGCCGCTGGAGGTTTCGGCCGTGTAAATCTCAATGTCGGCGGCGTTCGCGGGTGCATTCACAAAGTCGCCCATTTTGCGTTCCGGTTCGGGAACGCCCGGATCGGGAACCTGCGTCCCGCCCAGCGCCGGGCCTGGGCCCACCAGGGCTTTGGTGAGCACGGCGAAGCCGAGGCCCTGGTCGCGGTAGGTCGTCGGGATGCGTGGGATGTCGCCCAGTTCCAGCCGGTGGGCTTCGACGGCGGTTTCGATGGTGCCCAGCGTCTGCTCGGCCGCGGCCCGGTTGCTGCCGCCGATGATGCGCGAGAAAACCGGAAACAACAGCCCCAGCAGCAGCACGATGATGCCCATGACCACCAGCAACTCCACGAGCGTGAAGCCCGAACGCCGTCGGCCTGGGCGGAACGCGTCGGTCGTGTTTAAAGCGGCTTGGTGCATGGGCGCTACTGGTTGAAGTTTGTGATGTCGTCCTCTGTGCCCCACTCGTCGTCCGGCCCGACGCTCAGGAGCACGTAGCCGTCACGGTTGACGGCCTGCTGGCCGTCGGTGGCGAACTGCTCGAAGATAACCTGCTCCCGCGACTTCGTTCCGGCAAGGACGTCCTTGTGTTCCGAGCCGAAGTTAGCCACGTTCAGGTACGGTGCGGCCAGTCGCAGGTCGTACTGGGCCGGAACTGGGCCATTCTGATCGAAACTGGCTCCGTTCTGCCGGACCGAGCCTGTTCCGTTCAAGGTCACGATCCCCGCCGCACCCCGGTTAGCCCGGACGTACACGATCGGCGTGGTCCTCGTGAAGGCGTCCAGGATCTCCGGAATGCTGTCGGCCCCGTTGAGGTTGGTGGCTGCCGAGTTGCCGCCGAATCGGCCGGCCAGTTCCTTCCGCTCGTACTGCAGGAAGCTGTCGTACCGCTGCGGCCGGGTCTGGTTCAGGCTGATCGCGCCCCGGCCGAGCTGGTCGCCCTCTGCGTCAAAACGGTACTCGCCCGGCCCGGACTCGAACCGCAATCCCCCGATCAGCGAGGCCATCATCATCTCAGTCATGGTCGGCGGGTTGTCGGTCGTCAGGCCGTTGTAGACGTCCTCCAGCGGATCACCGCCCGGCGCGGCAAGATACCCGTCCGCGTCGTAGTAGCTGTTCGGCGCCGCCCCCGGCAGGCCTTGCAGCTCCAGCTGATAGGCCTGGATCGCCTGGTCGAGCCGCGAGATTTGCGACCGCACCTCGGCCTCGGCGGCACGCTTCTGCAC
>JBHJOM010000139.1:0-24721 GCA_050329715.1 Phycisphaerae bacterium | reverse complement strand
GCCCGCCCGGCCCCCACCGGGAGACCAGCACCACCGCCACGGCCCGCCCGACGGCCGAAGTGAGGAACAACGCCGCCAGCGACCAGTATCCGGCCCCAGCCCAGGCCATGGCGACGGCGACGACCGTCGCCAGCAGGTGGGCAACGGCGTCCCAAAGGGCGATCGTGGCGAAGTCCACGCGGCGGGTGAGCACCGCCTCGTGCTGGTTGGCCATCGCCGGCAGCAGCACGCCAAGGCTCATAACCAGCGTAAGCAGCACGAGCCGCGGCTCGCCGTAGAACCACGCCAGCACCGGGCCCAATGCGACCGTCAGCAGGGTGACGGCGAGGCTGATCGGCAGGTTCACCCAGAAGAGCGCGCTGCTTTGCGTCGGCCCGAGGGTCTTCTCCTGCAACGCCGCCATGGGCAGGCCAAAGTCCCGGAAGCTGGCGACGAACCGCACGACGACGAACACCAGCGCCAGCAGGCCGAAGTCCGCCGGGGTCAGCAGGCGGGCCAGCACGGCCGTGGAGGCGATGCCCACGAGTACGCTGAACCCCTGCCCCACGAGCATGGCCGCACCGCCACGGGCCAGCCTGCTGCGCCGGCTGCGCGTACCGGCCCCCGGGTGGTCCTTCACGTCGGCGGGCGGATGGGCGGTGGTGTCGGTCACGGCAAGCGGCGGCGTCGAACAGAAGTCGTATCGGACAGTTCGGCCGATATGCTAACGTTCGTTCGGGATATAAACTGACCCCATGACACGCCAGTAGAAGGCCGCCATGTCCGCCGAAGCACTTCCGACCCTGCAGCACATGCCCGCCGAGCCGGTGGTGATCACCTCCATGCGCCTGCTGAACTACGGCCCGGCCTGGTTCGTCCGCGCACGTTGCAGCGAGGGTGTGGTCGGCATGGTGTGCGTGACCAAACGCATGGCGTACCTCGGGCCGATGTTCGACCAGCGCGTCGCCGCGTTTCTCATCGGCAAGGACGCCCGCAACCTGTCGGAGCTGCTTCAGAACCTCTACCTCTACAAAACCAACTACAAGCTCACCGGCATGCCGTTCTGGTGCTGCGTCGCCGCGGCGGAGTTGAGCCTGCTGGACCTGCTGGGCAAGCGTGCCGGCCGGCCCGTGACGGACCTGGTCGCCCGGCCGGGTACGCCGGTGAAGCAGTTCGTGCCGGTCTACCTCTCGCTGATGAACCGCGACCTCACGCCGGAGCAGGTGGTCGAGAAGTTCGAGCCGGCGATCGCCGCGACGGGGGCGCGGGCGGTGAAGGTGAAGATCGGCGGGCGGATGAGCAACAACGCCGACGCGAGCCCGGGCCGAACCGAGGCGCTGATACCCCTGTTGCGCCGCCGCCTCGGCGACGACGTCGCCATCTTCGCCGACGCCAACGGCAGCTACACGCCGGAGTACGCCATCGAGGTCGGTCGCATGCTGCAGGACCACGGCGTGGGCTTTTTCGAGGAACCCTGCCCGTTCGAGTGCCTCGACCAGACGCGTCACGTCGCTGAGAACCTGAACATCCCCGTCGCCGGGGGCGAGCAGGACAACAGCCTGCACCGATGGCGGGAGATGATCGAAACGAAGTGCGTCGGCATCGTCCAGCCGGACGTGTTTTACAACGGCGGTATCCTTCGCACGCTGCACGTGGCCAGCCTCGCGGCCAGGGCCGGGCTCAGCGTCGCGCTGCACAACCCGCACCGGGACGCCTCGGCCGGTTACGGCTTGCAGGTGGCGGCGGTGATCCCCAACGGCTTCACGCATCACGAGTGGAACATCGAACATATCAATGAACCGTGGAGCAGCATGAAGTTCGCCGTCGAAGGCGGTGAGGTTCGCATGCCGCCGGGCCCCGGCATGGGCGTAAGCTTCGACCGGCTGGCCCTGCACGCCGAACGTGCCCGTTACGGCGTGCGCCATGCCCGACGGAAGGTCGAGTCGATCCTGGGCCGGCGGGCCTAGCTTGCATGTTGTCTCGGTTTTTTCCCGCCCGATTTTTCGCGAAGTCTGATATTTGTGGCGCACAGGAAACGTCGGTTGGCCTGTTTTTGTTCTTCAGGCCGCCTCCTGATACGGCCGATTTCGGTAGGTCCGGTCACGTTTTTACGTCGTCTTTCTGGGTTGTTCCCGAGTCGCGGGCGCAGTCATACTCCCTACGCCTTGGTAAGTGAGAGCCGGAAGACCTCCGTCGCCTGACGCCCGATCCCCGCGGAAACAGATACATGAGCAAGATGCAGCAACTCATCGTCGCTGGCGGCGGCCCGGCAGGGCTTACGGCAGCCTATGAGGCCACCCGCCACGGCATCACGCCCCTCGTCTTCGAAAAAGACAAAGTCGTCGGCGGCATCGCACGCACCGAATGCCACGAGGGCTTCCGCTTCGACATGGGCGGGCACCGCTTCTTCACCAAGTCCGAAGAAGTCAACCAGATGTGGCACGAGGTCCTTACCGACGACTTCCTCCTGCGGCCGCGCCTCAGCCGCATTTACTACCAGCAGAAGTTCTTCGCCTACCCGCTCAAGCCCTTCAATGCCCTGCGCGGGCTGGCCCTTTACGAGAGCGCCTTCCTCATGGCCAGCTACTGCCGCTGGAAGGTCTTCCCGCACCCGAAGGAAGAGAGCTTCGAGGAGTGGGTCATCAACCGCTTCGGCCGGCGGCTTTTCCGCACGTTCTTCAAGAGCTACACCGAGAAGGTCTGGGGCATCTCCACCAGCGAACTTAAGGCGGAGTGGGCGGCGCAGCGCATCAAGGACCTCTCACTGAAGCGGGCCATCGTCGCGGCGATCTTCAAGCCGACGCCCGGGAAGATCAAAACCCTCATCGAGGAGTTCCACTACCCCCGCAAGGGCCCGGGCATGCTCTGGGAGGCCGTCGCCAAGGCCGTGGAAACCGCCGGCGGCGAGGTACGCATGCAGACCGGCGTCACGAAGATCCATCGCGACGGCATGAAGGTCACCGGCGTGACCGTCAGCCGCCAGGCCGACGCCGGCCCGGCCCAGGAGCACGTGCCGTGCGAGAATTTCATCACCAGCATGCCGCTCACGCAGTTCGTGCGGCAGCTGGACCCGCCGGCCCCCCAGCCCGTGCTCGACGCGGCCGACGGGCTGAAGTACCGGGACTTCCTCACCGTCTGCGTTGTCGTCGACGAGCCGGACCTCTTCCCCGACAACTGGATTTACGTCCACGACCCGAGCGTACAGGTCGGCCGCATTCAGAACTTCGGCAACTGGTCGCCGGAGATGCTCCCCGAAGAAGCCCGCGGCAAGTTCACCAGCCTCGGCCTGGAGTACTTCTGCAACGAAGGCGAAGACCTCTGGAACACCCCTGACGAGGAGCTCGTGAAGCTTGCCCGCGAGGAGCTGGCCCGCATCGGGCTGGTGCCGGCGGACAAGGTCGGCCGCGGCGTCGTCTACCGCGTGCCCAAGAGCTACCCCGTCTACGACAGCGGCTACGAGAAGCACCTCAAGACCATCCGCGACTTTGTGGACGGCTTTGAGAACTGCCGCACCATCGGCCGCAACGGGCTGCACCGCTACAACAACCAGGACCACTCGATGCTCACCGGCATGTACGCCGTGCGCGACCTGATCCTGGGCGAGACCCACGACCTCTGGGAAGTGAACGCCGACAAGAGCTACCACGAGGAAGACCGCGAGCCCAAGTCGTCCGCCGGCGCAAAGTCCGAGGGCCGTACTAAGGCGAAGAAGACGGAGGGGCGGCCCGAAGCCGTCGCCTCGGCATGACACCGCAGGCCGCTTCCGCGCCCGCGGTGGTGCCAAGCTCCTTGCCCACCACCCCGGGTGTGAGTGTCATCGTGCCCGTCTACAACGACGCGGCCCGGCTCCGCCGCTGCCTCGACGCACTTTCCGCCTCCACTTTCACTGCATTTGAGATCATCGTCGTGGACGACGGCTCCACCGACGACTCACCCGCCGTGGCCGAGGCGGCCGGGCCGCGCCTCGTCCGCATGCCCAGGCAAAGCGGACCGGCCCTGGCCCGCAACCAGGGCGCGGAGGTCGCCCGCAGCCCGATCCTCTTCTTCGTCGATGCCGACGTGCTGGTGCACCCCGACGCCGTCGGCCGCGTGTTTGATAACCTCTCGCCGTCTGATGCGCCCGACGCCGTCTTCGGCTCCTACGACGACACGCCCGAGCACCCGGCCGTTATCAGCCGCTTCAAGAACCTGTTTCATCACCACACCCACCAGCACGCCCGTGAGGAGGCCGGCACCTTCTGGAGCGGCTGCGGCGCGATGCGCCGCGACGTCTTCCTCCGCCACGGCGGCTACAGCCAGACGTACCACCGGCCCTGCATCGAGGACGTGGAACTGGGCATACGCCTCACCGCCGCCGGCGGCCGCGTTCGCCTCGACAAACGCCTGCAGGGCCGCCACCTGAAGCGCTGGACGCTCACCGGCCTCGTCAAGACCGACGTCTTCGACCGCGGCATCCCCTGGACGCGCCTGCTGCTGGAGACCGGCCGGCCCGCCGACGACCTGAACGTCTCGCACCTGCAGAAACTCGCCGCCGCCGGTGCCGCCACCGCCGCCCTCGCCTGGACGGCAGCGGGCTTTGCAGTCCCGGCGCTCTTCCCACTGCCGTTCGCCGTGCTCGGCATCGCCGTCGCGGCGGACGTGGCCACGGCCCGCCTCGCCTCCCCGGCCGCCCGGCTGGCGGCGGAGCGCGCCGCGGCGATCGCGTTCGTCCTGCTCCTGGCGGCCGGCGTGGTGCTCGCGCCACTCGTGTCGTTGCTGGCATTGGCGGGGCTGGGCGTCATGTGCGTCATCAACCTGGGTTTCTGCCGGCTGCTGCTGCGGCAGGGCGGCTGGGCGATGGCGCTGCTCGGCATGCCGTTGCTGGTGCTCTACTACCTGTACAGCGTGGTGGCGTTCGCGGCCGGGCACGTGGCGTACGCCGTTCGCCCGCCGCCGGCCGCGGCGGAGCCCTGGCCGGCGCCGCGGCGGCGGATCACCTACGCCGGCGTCGGGCTGGTGCTCTTCGTCGTCGCCGGCGTGCTGAACGTGCTGATGCCGCTGGACCCGCGGCCGACGTACGAGTTCCTCATCTGGGACCAGAAGGGTTACTTCGCCTGGCTGCCGACCCTCGTGCTCGACAAGGACCTGGACTTCAAGAACCAGCGCGTCGAGTCCGCCGAGGCCGCGTGGAAGCGCGTCGAGGCCGGCGACACCGCCGCCACCGCCGGCAACAAGTACCCCATGGGCACGGCCCTCACGGCCGCCCCCGGGTTCGTTGCCGTCCACGCGTTCTACCACCTGTGCAAACAACTCGGCCTCGGCGAGCCGTTCGTGCCCGACGGCTACAGCCTGCCATACCAGCTTGCGGCGGTGGGCATGCTCATCGCCTTCGCCGTGCTGGCGATGGTGCTCGCCGACGACCTGCTGACGAAACGCTTCGGCGTGAGCGGGCGTGTCGCGCTGGGGGCGGTGCTGCTCGTGTGGCTCGGCTCGGCCTCGATCTTTTACCTCATCCGCCACCCGCTCTACTCGCACACCACGGCCGCGGCGTGGATCACCCTCGCCGCGTGGACGGCCCATCGGCTGTTCACTGCCTTCGCCAAGCGGGAGCGTGCGCCGCTGGTCGCGTGGGGGCTCTTCTCGCTGGCGTGCGCCATGACGGCCATCACCCGCAAGCCCGATGCGCTGATCGTGCTGCCGCTGGCGGCGTTCGTTGCGTTCGCCGGGGCCAGGGCGGCCGGCTGGCGGCCAACGGGCAGGCTCCTGGTGGTGGCGGCGGTCGTCGTGGCCATGGCGACGCCGCTGTTCCTGCAGTACGCCGCCGATTCGGTGATGCTGGCCGAGAGCCGAAGGGTCGCGGACCTGGCCGCCGCCGAAGCGAGCCGCGTCAAGCCGGCCGTCGCCGACCCGCAGGCCGTCGGCTACCGCAGCGACGAGGTCTTCTACTGGACCGATCCGGCCCTGGTGCAGACGCTCTTCAGCTCGCGCAAGGGGCTGTTCTTCTTCGCGCCGGTGCTGCTGCTCTCGGCGTGGGGCGTCGGCCGACACGTTCTTGGCCGCGACGTCTTCGGCCGGGACGGGCGGCGGGACCCGCTGGTGCTGTGCCTGCTCGCCGGGGCGGCGGGCATCTGGTACCTCAACAGCTCCTGGTACGCCTGGTGGTTCGGCAGCCCGTTCGGCGCGCGGGCGTTCATCGGCCTCAACGTGCTGTTCGTCATCGGCATGGGGCTCGGGCTGCGGCACGTCGGGTCGCTGTCGCCGGGCAGGCAGTCGCTCGTGCGCGTCGGCGTGGGCGTGGCGCTGGCGTGGCACCTGTTCCTGCTTACGCTCTGGATCACCGGTGCCGTGGTGAAGGACGATTACCTCATCCAGGCCGAGAAACGCACGGCCCACGGCTTCTTCGAACGCTTCTGACCGATGAACCAACGCGCCGACACCTCCTCAATGCCCTCTGCACCGCACACCGGTCGGCCGGTGCGCACGGCACTGCTCGGGTGCGGGCGAATCGCCCAGTTGGTGCACCTGCCGGTGCTGTTGCGGCTGCGGGGGGTCGAGCTGTCGCTCGTGGCAGACCCGTCGGCCCCCGCCCGAGAGGCCGCGCTGGCCGTCGCGCGATCCGTGCGCGGACCCGCCACGCGCGCGACCGCCGACTGGCGTGAGGCACTGACGGACCCACAGACCGACGCCGTGGTGATCGCCACGCCCAGCCACCTGCACGCCGAAGCCGCGGCCGCCGCCGTGGCCGCCGGCAAGCACGTGTACGTGGAGAAGCCCGTCGGCATTAATCTCGAGCAGGCGAGGCAGGTGCAGGCCGCCGCCGACGAAGCTACCGGCAACAGCCTCGTGGCGATGGCGGGGTTCAACTTCCGCTTCCACCCGACGTTCGTCGAGCTCCGCCGGCGGCTGCTCGCCGGGGAGGTGGGGCAGGTGGTTGCCGTGCGGACGATCTTCACCGTGCCGCCGCGCGCGCTGCCACAGTGGAAGGCCGCCCGAGCCACCGGCGGCGGGGCGATGCTCGACCAGTTCAGCCACCACGCGGACCTTCTGCGGTACCTGCTGGCCGACGTCATCGACACGCGCCCGGCAAGCTTCTTCGCGCAGCGCCAGTCCGTACTGAGCGAGGCGGACACCGCGCACGTGCAGACGACCCTCGTCGGCGGGCAAGTCGTGCAGAGCACACTCTCGCTGGCCACGGCCGAGCAGGACGTGATCGAGATCCTGGGCACCACCGGCCGACTCGTGGCCGACCGCGTCGCCATGCACTGCTGGTACGAGCAGGCCGGCGGCGGCTACAACCGGCCCGAGCGCACCGTGCGGATGGTGGAGTCCCTCACGCGCTCGCTGAAACTCGGCCGACACGTTGTGAACCCGCTCGGCACGACCGCACACGACCTGGCGCTGCGGGAGTTCACCGACGCGATACGCGAACGTCGCGCGCCTTCGGTCACGCTGGCGGACGGCGCACGGGCGCTGGCCTGGGTGCTGGCCGCGGAGGCTTCGGCGGAGGCGGGGGCGGCCGTGGCGTTCGATGCCGAGGCGTTTGGCGTTTCGGCGGAAGCCGGCCCTGCTGAAGCAGGGGCCGCCGAGGCTGGTGCCGACTCGCCGCCGTCGGCGCGGGAGTTGCCGCCGATCCGTTTTCCGGAGCCGGACGATGAGCGGCCGCTGGCGAGCGTGGTGCTGGTCGCCAGTTCGACGGACGAATCCGTCCGGCAGGTCGTGCGGTGCGTGCGGCGGCAGACTCTGGCCGACCGGCTGGAGCTGATCGTCATCGCCGACACCGACGCCGACGCCCAAGCCGTCGCGAAGCTGCCCGACGGCGAGGCCGAGACGCTTTTGGCCGTGCGCACGCACGGGCTGAACCGCCCGATCGTGAATGTGGACGCCGAGGTCGCCCAGGGCGTGCTGCTGTCGAACGGGCCGGTCACCTGCTGCATTGAGGACCATGCGTACCCGGCCGTCGACTGGGTCGAACGCATGCTGGCCGCCTACCAGGGGCCCGAGGGCGAGCGCCTCGCCGCGGCCGGCTCCGTCGTGAAGAACGCCAACCCGGACTACGCACTGTCGTGGGTCAACCTGCTGATCGCGTACGGCACGTGGGTCGAGCCGCTCGCCCCGGCCGAGACGCTCGTGGGTAACCACAACGTCAGCTTCCGAACGGATGCCGTCGCGTGCTACGGCGACACGCTGGGCGCGCGGCTCAGCCGTGCCGGCACCATCATGCAGGACCTGCGCGCCCGCGGGTTTGACGTGGTGATCGCACGCGATGCGCTGGTGCACCACACGAACCCCTCGCGGCTTAGCTCGACGCTGAAGCTGCGCATCGACAGCGGCCGCCTGTACGCCGCCGGGCGTGTGAAGGCGGAGCGCTGGCCGGCGTGGCGGCGTGCGGGGTATGCGATGCTCTGGCCGGTGATCGTGCCGATCCGTTGGGGGCTGCTTCGGCCGAAGTTCACGGCCGCGCCGGGCCGCGTCCGACCGGGGTTGGCACTGGGGCTCCTGCTGGACGCGCTGGGGCAGGGCATCGGCTTCGCCTTCGGCCCCGGCGGGTCGGATGCGCGGCTGCAGGCGTTCGAGATCGGCCGGCTACGCCACGTGAACGCCGCGGACCGGGCGAAGCTGACGCGTGGCGCCGTGGGGCTTGAAGCGCTGCCTGCACCGGAGGTTCAGCAGCAACCTACGGCCGTGGGGGCGGCATGAGCGACGGCGTACGGCAGCTTCGGTTTTCCGTCGTCGTGCCGACGTATAACCGGCCGGAGCGGTTGCGGCGGTGTGTTTCGGCCCTGGCGGCGATGGAGTATCCGCGCGACAGGTTCGAGGTTGTCATCGTCGATGACGGCAGCCCGCAGCCGGCCGAGCCCGTCGTGCAGCAGGCCGCGGCAGAGGCGGGCGAGGGGTTCCAGGTGCGCCTCGTGCGGCAAGCGAACGCCGGCCCGGCCGCGGCACGTAACCGCGGTGCGGCCGAGGCGACCGGCGAGGTCCTCGCCTTCACCGACGACGACTGCGAGCCCGCCGCAGACTGGCTCACACGCCTCGACGTGCGCATCGGCGACAACCCGGCGCTGATGGTCGGCGGCCGGCTCGTCAACGCGCTGCCCGACGACCTCTTTGCCGAGGCCAGCCAGCAGATCACCGAGTTTGTTTACGACTGGGCCGAGCGCCTCGGCCACGGCACCGGTCCGGACGATGCGTATGTCTTCGCCACCGCGAACCTGGCCTGCGGGCGCGAGGCGTTTTGCGCCGTCGGCGGGTTCGACGAGACGTTCCCGCTGGCCGCAGGGGAGGACCATGATTTTTCGCACAAGTACCAGTTCGCCGGCCACCCGGCCGCGTTCGACGGCTCGGCCGTCGTGCACCACTGGCACGCCATGAGCCTGCGGGAGTTTTGCCGGCAGCACGTGGCGTACGGCCGGGGGTTGCTGCACTTCATTCGCCGTGTTTCGCTCCGCAGCGACAACGCACGCCACCGCCTGCCGGGCAGCTTTCAGGCGCGGCTTGCCTGGTACGGCCTGCGGCGGTGTCGTCGTCCGCGGGACGTGGCGGTGTTCGCGCTCGTGCAACTCTCCCAGGCCGCGACGCTGCTGGGCGCGCTGAAGGAAGCCCGCGACCGGCCGGCGGGCAAAGCACTTGCGGCGGCCAGTAGCAGCAGCGGGGGCGGCACGTGCGTGTCCTGATCCTGCACGACCTTGGCCGGCCGATCGGCGGGGCGGAGAAGCTTTCGGCCCGAATCCGCGACAACCTCCGCGCACGCGGCCACGACGCCATGCTCCTGACCAGCACCGCCGACGTCATGCACCGCACCCAACCGCTGCCGCTGCTGGCCGACGCGACCTGCTACGGCACCCACGGCCCGCTGCAGCGCGTGCTCCAGGTGGCCAACCCCGCGGCGGCCGTGGCGGTTCGGCGGGCATTACGTACCTTCCGGCCGGACGTGGTGCACGTGCGCATGTTCCTCAGCCAGCTCTCGCCGCTGGTGTTGCCGCTTTTGCGAGGAACGCCATCTTTGTTGCATGTGGTGAACTACCTGCCCATCTGCCCGCTGGATACGAAGGAACTCCCCGACGGCTCACCGTGCCGGTCGCGGGCGGGCATGGCGTGCCGTGGCAACGGCTGCATGCCGCTCATTGGCGGGGTGCGCGTCGCGGTGCAGCACGGCCTGATGCGGCGGTGGCTCGGCGCGTTCGACCGTGTGCTGGCCAACAGCCGGTGGGTGCAGCGGCGGCTGCTCGACGACGGGTTCCGGTGCGACGGCCACGTGTGGAACGGCGTGGCGGAGCGGCCGGCACGGCCGCCGCTGGCCGGGCTGCCGACGATCGGGTTCGCCGGCCGACTCATCGAGAAAAAAGGCGTCAGCGTGCTGCTGCAAGCCTTCGCCAGGGTGCGGGAAGCGTGCCCGGAGGCCCGGCTGCTCGTCGCAGGCGACGGGCCGGACCGCCCGCGGCTCGAACAACGCGCCGGGGAACTGCAGGTGGCCGATGCTGTCGAATTTGCAGGGCATTTGTCGCCCGAGGAGATGGAAGCCCGCCTCGGCACGGCCTGGGTTCAGGCGGTGCCGGGGCTGTGGGAGGAGCCGTTCGGACTCGTCGTCGCCGAGGCGATGATGCGCGGCACGGCCGTCGTCACCACCGCCACCGGCGGCCCGGCGGAGCAGGTCGTGGAAGGCGAAACCGGCCGGCTCGTGCCGCCGGGAGACGTGAACGCACTGGCCGAGGCACTGCTGGCACTGCTGCAGGACGTGTCCGCCGCCGAGGCGATGGGCACCGCCGGCCGAGGTCGCGCGCTGGCCTGCTTCACCGAGCGCGTCTTTATGAACCGCATGCTCGAAACCTACGAGGCGATCTCCTCCGCCCGCGGCGGCACCTCAGCTTGATGCGGCCTCGTCCAGCCGGCGGACGCCCTGGCCGAACTGCGCCGTCACCGCAGCCGTGACGTCACGGGCGTGCTCCGCATTCCGCGTTTCGAGCACCACCACCACCTGCACGTTCGCCACGTCCGGCCCGGCGAACATGCGCTCGTGGCGGATGTCCTGCACGCTCGCCCCTTCGTCGGCAACCAGCCGCGTCAGCCGGGCCAGCCCGCCGGGGCGGTCGCTCACGGTCACGGCAAGCCGGCATAGCCGGCCGCTGGCGGCCAGCCCGTGCTCGATCACACGTCGCAGCACCAGCGGGTCGATGTTGCCGCCGCACAACGGCAGGCCGATGCACTGCCCCGCAAGGTCGGCCAACTCGCCCGAGAGCAACGCCGCCAGCGGGGCGGCGCCGGCACCCTCCACCACGGCCTTTTCCGTCTCCAGCAGCATGAGGATGGCGCGGGCCAGCGTCGCCTCGTCCACCGTCACGACCTGGTCGATGAACGGCCTGGACGTGGCGAACGCAAGGTCGCCGATGCGGCCGACGGCAAGCCCGTCGGCGAGGGTCGGGCGGCCGGGTGCGGCGACGGGGGTGCCCGCGGCCAGGGCGGCCGTCAGGCTCGGGCAGTTGGCCGCCTCCACCGCCACGACGCGCACCGCCGGACGCACCGCCTTCACCGCCACGGCCAGCCCGGCCAAAAGCCCGCAGCCACCGGCCGGCACCACGATCGCCGCCATGTCCGGCACCTGCTCGAGTATCTCCAGCCCGAGGGTGCCCTGCCCGGCGATCACGTCGCGGTCGTCAAAGCCGTGGACGTAACGCAGGCCTTCCTCGGCAACCAGCTCGTCGGCACGGGTCCGCGCCTCGGCGAACGTGCCGCCGTGCTGCACCACCCGCGCGCCCAGCCGGCGGCACGTCTCCACCTTCACGAGCGGCGCGTACGTGGGCATGACCACGGTCACGCCGACGCCCAACCGCCGGCCGTGGTAGGCCAAGGCGGCCGCGTGGTTGCCTGCGCTGGCGGCCACCACGCCGCGGCGTTGCTGGGCGGCATCGAGGCAGAGCAGCGCATTGGCCGCCCCACGCTCCTTGAAGCTGCCGGTCCGCTGCAGGTACTCCAGCTTGCAAAAGACCCTGAAGCCCGTCGCGTCGGAGAGCGCCGGCGAGGCGGGGCTCGGCGTCAGCAGCACGCGGCCGGCGATGCGGTCCCGGGCTGCGGCGACTTCACCCGGCTGCACGATGGCCTGCGGCGGCACTTCCAAGGGCGTTGACGATGGCGGCATGGCTCCTGCTTGTTTGAACCCGACAGAGGCGACGCCCGCGCATGATAACGCACGCCGGGTTAGAAACCGTGCCCGGCTTCGGGTACGTTCCGTGGCATGCCTGAAGGCCAAAAGGCTGAGGTTCCCGACCTATTGAAGCGCCTGTGCGACCAGGCCGCCGCGGCGTTCGATTCGGCCCGCCCGCTGTCCGTCGTGGGCATCCGCACGCGGGGGGCCGTGCTGGCCGACCGGCTCGTGGCGGACCTGTCCCGCCGCGGCTTCGCCGAGCTGCTGCAGGGCACGCTGGACATCACGCTCTACCGGGACGACCTCTCGGAGATCGGCCCGAGGCCGCTCGTTCGCCCGACGG
Organism: Phycisphaerae bacterium; assembly: GCA_050329715.1. Classification (GTDB taxonomy): domain Bacteria; phylum Planctomycetota; class Phycisphaerae; order Tepidisphaerales; family Tepidisphaeraceae; genus DAIOTR01. The sequence goes on along the minus strand of JBHJOM010000139.1, from coordinate 12,284 downwards.
ACATCGGCTTTGACATCGACGGGCAGCCGATGCTCCTGGTGGACGACGTGCTTTTCACCGGCCGGAGCGTGCGAGCCGCACTGGACCAGTTGGCCGACTTCGGGCGGCCAAGCGCCATCCGCCTGGGCGTGCTGGTGGACCGCGGCGGGCGGGAACTGCCCGTGCAGCCGGATTTCGTCGGGCAGACGCTTCAAGTCCCCCCCGGCGGACGGGTGAGCGTCCGGCTCAGCGAGACGGACGGCTACGACGCGATCGAAGTTGAAGGGGGCCTGGCATGACGGAGCCCCAAAAGCCCCTCGTACATCGCAACGGTGCAGAAACCCAAGAAAACGGCGACGCCGCCCGGTCCACCGTCTGGACGCACAAGCACCTGCTGGGCATCGAGCATCTCACGCCCGGCGAGATCCAATTCGTGCTGGAGACGGCCGAGGGGTTCAAGGAGGTCAGCACGCGCAGCGTGAAGAAGGTGCCGGCCCTCCGCGGCCGCGTGGTGATGAACGCCTTCTTCGAGGACAGCACGCGCACCCGCCACAGCTTCAGTCTCGCGGCCCAGAGGCTCAGTGCGGACGTGCTGGAGTTCACCGCCGAGGGCAGCAGTGTGAGCAAGGGGGAGACGCTGATCGACACGGTCCGCAACATCGAGGCGATGGGGGTCGACGTGATGGTGGTCCGGCACCGCTCGGCCGGGGCCGCGAAGATGGTGGCCGACGCCGTCGGCTGCAGTGTGGTAAACGCCGGGGACGGCGCGCACGAGCACCCGACGCAGGCGCTGCTGGATTTGTACACGATCCGCGAACGTTTCGGCCGGGTGGCCGGGCTGAACGTTGTGATCGTGGGGGACATCCTCAACAGCCGGGTTGTGCGCAGCAACGTGCACGGGCTGCTGAAGCTGGGGGCGAACGTCACGCTCGTCGGGCCGAGCACGCTGCTGCCTGGGGCCTTTGCCACAATCGGCTGTACCATCAGCCACGACCTGGACGCGCACCTGCCGACGGCCGACGTGGTGTACATGCTCCGCGTACAGTTCGAGCGCATCGGAAGCAGCCAGTTCCCCAGTGTGCGGGAGTACGTGCGGCTGTTCGGCCTGACGAAGGAACGCTTCGCCCGCTGCCGGGATGATGTGCTGGTGATGCACCCGGGTCCGATGAACCGCGGCATTGAGATCACGAGCGACGTGGCCGACTCCCCGGCCAGCGGCATCCTCAAACAAGTGGAGAACGGCCTGGCCGTACGCATGGCCGTGCTGTTTCTCGTTAATCAGGTTCAACAGAGCCAGAAGGTTCAGCTATGAAACACGTGATTTACATTGCAGGCGTTGTGGCCATGGTCGCCGTCGCCGGTTGCCGCCAGAAGGGCGAGCAGCCCACGACGTTGCCTGCGACCAAGCCCGCCGCCGCGGCGTACGCCCGGCCGGTCGCCCGCCCGGCGGAGCCCAAACCCCCTGCCCGCCCGACGGCGCCCGCCGCCGATGCACAGCCGCCGGCACGCCCGGTCGTTATGCCCCCCGTCACCCGCCCCAGCCGCCCGACCACCACACCCGCGGAGGCCCAAGTGACCCGCAACGTCTACGAAGGCCAACTCCGCGGCGGCATGATGGCCATCGGCGGGGAGACGACCGGCTACGTACTCCGCACCGGGCAACGGCAGATCGAGGTGGACCTCTCGAAGATCGACGGCTCGCCGGAACGGTACGAAGGCGGGCAGGTGCGCATTATCGGCGAGATCGTCGAACGCGACTACGTCGAGCGCGGGCCCACGCCGGTGCTGGTGGCGCGGGAGATCGAGCTACAATAGGCAGACACCATGGGAGGCATCATGCACGACACGCCCGACAACGACGTAAGTGAGCCGACCATCCGCAGGGTGCCCGGCGTTCTCGGCGGTAAGCCGATGATTCGCCAGACCCGGATCAGCGTCGAGTTAATCCTCGAGAGCCTCGCGGCGGGGCGGACGCAGGAGAGCATCCTGCAAAGCTACCCGTTCCTGACGCCGGACGATCTGGCCGCCGCGGTGCTGTATGCGAAGGAGCATCTTCCCGGTTCGACAGAGCCTGCTGACGTGACCGGGGCTGCAACGTGAGGTTCCTGATCGATGTCAACGTCGAGCGAGCGATCGGGAGCTGGCTTGAGCAGCAAGGTCATGACGTCGAGCAAGTTGTGCCGAAGGAAGAAGCCGAAACCGATGCGCAGTTATTGGAGGCTTCTGTAGAGGCTCAGCAGATTCTGATTTCGCGAGACCGGCCTTTCGGAGCCCTTGTTTTCAGACAGCGCCGGCAGGCTTACGGCGTCGTCTACCTTCGGCTATACCACGACCGGATGGAGGAACAGGTTTCGTGCCTCGCAGGCCATTGGGCAATCGTCGTGGCTGCTCTTCCGGGTAACTTCATCACGGTGTTGGCCGACGGCATTCGCACCCGACGGCTTCCTGCTTAGCCATGAGCTCCATCCTCATCACCAACGGTACGATCCTGGACCCTTCGCGGCTTTTCGCGCAGCGGAAGGATCTGCTGATCCGTCATGACCGCATCGCCGCGATCGGCGAGAACCTATGGCCGGCGGACGTGGTCATCGACGCGACCGGCTGCTTCGTCTGCCCGGGGCTGATTGACATCCACGTGCACTTCCGCGAGCCCGGCGGGGAGGACGCCGAGACGATCGCCAGCGGCTCGGCCGCGGCGGTGGCCGGCGGCTTCACGAGCGTCTGCTGCATGCCCAACACCTCGCCGCCGCTGGACAATGACGCGCAGATCGAGTTCGTCTGCCGCCAGGCGGCCGCGGCCGGGCTGTGCAACGTCCACCCGATCGGCGCACTCACCGTCGGCCGGGCCGGCCGCGAACTCGCCGAGTACGGCAGCATGCTGGCCCGCGGCGCAGTCGGCCTCTCCGACGACGGCACCGGCGTGTCGGACCCCGGCGTGATGCGCAAGGCCCTGCAGTACGCCCGCATGTTCGACACCGTCGTCACGCAGCACTGCGAGGAGCCGACACTCTCCGGCGGGAGCATGAACGCCGGCACCGTAAGTACGCTGCTGGGCATCAAGGCGGTGCCGCCCGAGGCCGAAGAGCTGATGATCGCAAGGGATTTGCTGCTGAACCGCCGCATCGGCTGCCGGTACCACGTGCAGCACATCTCCACGGCCCACGCGGTGGAACTCGTCCGCCGGGCAAAGCGTGACGGCCAGCGGGTGAGCACCGAGGTAAGCCCGCACCACCTGCTGCTGACCGACGAAATGTGCCGCAGCTTCGACACGAACTACAAGATGAACCCGCCACTGCGCACCGCCGAAGATGTAGCGGCCTGTATTGCGGGCGTAGTAGACGGCACCATCGACTGCCTCGCGACGGACCACGCGCCCCACACGCAGATGCGCAAGGCCGTGGAGTTCGACCAGGCGGCCTTCGGCATACTGGGCATGGAGTGCGCGCTGCCGCTCTACGTGAGAGCGCTGGTGGAGCCGGGGCACATCGACTGGATGAAGCTCATCGACCTGATGAGCACCCGCCCCGCGCAGGTCATGCGGCTGGACCGCGGCACGCTGCAGCCGGGTGCCGCCGCGGACGTGACGGTGATCGACCCGGAGCTGCAATGGACGATCGACGCCACGCAGTTCAAGAGCCGCAGCCGCAACACGCCGTTCGACGGCTGGGACGTGACCGGGCGGGCGACGCACACGATCGTGAATGGTCGGCTCGTCTGGACACTGGAAACCTGCACCTGGCCCCGGCCTGACCGCTCAATAGCCGCCAGCGCTCGCGGGGCCGTGTGAGCGGAAGGCTCGACCCGCCGAGCCCTGAGCGTCAGCAGCACCGCGATCAAGCAGCCTCCCACCTCCCCCCGCCAGTGGCACCCACGGCCCAGGCGAGATAAACTGCGAACTGAAACGCACGGTTGGAAACAGTCGCCGACGATCACGAAGATCGTCATAGACCATCTCGGGCGAACTTGTGCATGCCGAGAGTTGCTCTGAATCATAGAACGCCAGTTATTTTAAGTGTTATCCGTATTTCTATAGTTTCTCGGGCCTGTAGCTCAACGGTCAGAGCAGGGGACTCATAATCCCTAGGTTCCCGGTTCGAATCCGGGCGGGCCCATAGCGGCATGTTGCATCAGTCTGCAAAAGCTCACATTGCCGTGCAAAATTGAGGTGTCCGAGCTTAGTTTCCCTCTGGGGTGTGGCGTCCGGTTGTTGCGGGCTCGTGTAGCCTAAATGGACGTCGGACTATGCGTCGATGTTCTGGCCGATGGTCGCGTGCCGACGGGCGTCGTCGTGGCCGTCGAATGGTCTTGGTGGGCGTCGGTCACGGAGCGGCTAAACACGTTGGCGACCGCCTCGGCCTCGTCGAAAGCCTGCTGGAGCAGCCCCGTGATTTCCGGGAACAGCGGCACACACCGCACGCCGCCCTCGGCCGTTGGTTTTGGTGTGGATGCTGGCCATGAAATGCTCCTGTCTTTGGGGGGGCCGGGGCAGGGCGTTGTCTTGCCCGGGTCCCGGTCGTCGGCCGACCTGTCCGCGGTAAGGGCCGCCTCGTCCACCCTTCGTGGGCAAGGCCATAGCTCTTCCCGGTAGGGTCAACCCGGTTGTCGTTCGTCGCAGCCACGGGTAGTCTGCTGTCGGTGGTGTCGGCATAACGAGCTTGCCGACGACGACCATCGGGAACACGCAATGTGCCAGGTTGCCGGCCAAGTAGCGCAACGATCGCGAGTCGCACTTTGTGAATGGTGCCGCAGCGTGTGATCCCGTCGATGAGCTAATGCCTTGATGCCCAAGGCGATTGGCCTATCATCCTGTCACCCTCGGCCGAGTACCCAAGTGGACCAAGGGGACGGATTGCAAATCCGTTATTCGCGGGTTCGAATCCCGCCTCGGCCTTTTCAAGTTTCCCAGCAAATCCGCCCGTTTCGCCCGCCTTCGGCGGGTTTTTCTTTGCGCGGGGGGCGTGACTGGCAAGTGAATGGGCAAGTGGATTTTCGCCGTTTGTTACCGTTCGTTCGGCCGCCCACTTACCCACCAGCTTGCCAGCGCCGGCGGAATCTTCGCGGCCGGTGGTGCCGGTGGCGGCAAGGGTTGAAGTCTGCTGCTGCGGTTCAACGGCCGGCAGGGTGGCCACCGCGTCGGCCAGCTCGGCGGCGTCGGCGTGGGTGTAGACGTTCAGCGTCAGCCGGGCGTCGCCGTGGCGGGCCAGGCGTTGCGCCACCTTCACCGGCAGGCCGGCGCGGGCCAGGCTGGTGACGAACGTGTGCCGCAGGGCGTGGAAGTCGGCAACCCGGCCGGCGGCGTTGCGGTACTGCAGGAAGTCGGCCCCTTCGCGCTCCACCCGCTCGGCGGCGTCGGCGGCCTCGGCAAGCCATGCGTCGCGTGCCGCGGCCAGGTCGGCCCGCATCATGGCGGCGGCGTGGTTCACCGGCGGCGTATGCAGGGCCGGGGCGGCGGGCATCTTGCCGTCCAGGTGCGGGGCCAATGCCGCGGCGGTGTCGCGGCGTAGCGGCAGCGTGGCGGCCTTGCGGTTCTTGCTCACGTCGGCCGGCACTGTCACCGTCGGGGTGTCGGCGGCAAGTTGGAAGTCACACCGTCGCAGCTTCCGCAGCTCGCCGGCCCGCAGGCCGGTTTCGGCGGCCACGCGGTAGAGCATCGCCCGCGCCTTGCCCGGCAGGCCTTGACGCACAGGGCCGGTGCGTGCCGCGGCCAGCAGGCGGGCCAGCTCATCGGGCAGCAGGGCGCGGCGTTCGTGCCGTCGGTGCGTGACGGCGGCCGGCTTGACGCCCAGCACCGCCCGCAGGGCCGACGTGTCGCCCGCCCGTTCGTTCGCCAGCAGCCAGCGGCAGAACATCTTGAAGGCCGTCAGGTGGTGGTTCGCCGCGGCCTCGCTCATCGGCCGGCCTTGACAGCCCATCGGCGGGCGGCCGCGCTTGGGTTGCTTTGCGTCGGCCGGCAGTGGGGCGGTGCCGTTGCGGAAGGCGGCCAGAAGCCGCGCCAGCGTCTCGGCCCGCACGTCGCCGGCGGTGGTGAAGCCGCAGCCGTCGATGATTCGCATCGCTCGCGCGTGGGTGTCGCGGGCGTGGGCGTCCGTTCGACCGGCGTCGGCCAGGTGGCGGCGGTAGTCGTCGGCGTGGCTCGCCAGCGGTACGGTCGCGGCCAGGCGGTTCGGGTCGATGATGCCCCAGCGGGCTAGCGTGCCGCGGATCGTTGCCGGCAGGGCGTCGATGCCGCGCTGCAGCTCGGCGTCCACCTCGGCGCTTGCCCCGCGTCGGTCTACCAGCTTCTCGGCCAACCGGCCCAGCTCGGCCGTCGCCTTGCGGTCGCGGAAGCCGGGCAGCCGGCGGTCGATGCGCTGGTGGTCGCGGAAGTAGACGTGCCACTTGGCCGACGGCTTCAGCCTGCCGGCGCGGTCGCGATAGTTGCGTCTGCTTACTTGCATTGGTTGCACCCTTAAAGCCTGTTTCGGTCTTAGATGATAATGAACGGTCGCCAACGCACTAGGTCGGAGCCGTAGGCGTAAGTAAGTGTGCCCGACGGGCCCAGCGGTTCCCGTAGCATGGCGAGGAAGTCGAAGTCGTCCACCAAGTCGAGGATGCGTCGCACTTCGGCCTTGTGCCGCAGCAACTCTGGAAGGATCGCCGCCACCTTCGCGCCGTCGGGAGCGTCGAACGCGACTTCGCCGCGGGCGTCCAGCAACAGCCGGCCGCCGGCCAGGTGGAAGGCGTGCATCGCGTCGGCCGCCTTGTCCGCGGCGTCTCTCGGCCCGCTGGGGGCCGTGGTGGGCAGAAAATCGGCTTGATGCGTCACAGCACCCCCCGCGTCGGAGTCGGGCGTTCCTCGCCGAAGGTGCCAGGTGAAACGAACGTGTCGCCTTCGTTGTTCGACCCGTCAGAAGCCGCGTCTTGCGGCAGTGACGTCGAAGGCGACAAGAGGCCAGGTTCCGCGTCTTACGGGCGTTGTCATCTTCGGACTTGTCATCTTCGGAACCCGCCCCCTCGCCCGCGGGATTCACGGGTCGGCCCTCGCCGTCGCGCTTCAGCCGCCAGACCCAACCGCCGTCGAAGTCGCGCTTGTGACGAACTACGCCCAGCGTCTCGCCGGCACGTTGGATCGTTCGGAAGTTGTGCCCGGCCGCCTTCGCCTCGGCTTTCACATCATTCACCAGCAGCTCGCCGCCCTCGGCCGCGGCCAGCAGGTCGCCCAGCCAACGTGCCGCCGCGTCTCGTGCGGCCGGTTGCGGCCCAGGCTTGCCCCGCCGCACTTCGTCGTCAACGCGTCTACCGTTCTCGGCGGCGAGGCCGTCGTCCGCCGACAGCTGCACGGGGTCGCGCTCCCATTGAAGCGCCGCCGGTTCGCCGGCGATGGTGAAGGCCAGGCCGGTGCCTTCCGGGCCGAGGTTGCTCTTGCCGGGCAGCAGCAGGCGGCGGCTTTTGTTCTCCCCGTCCCGGCTCAAGTGATGCACGGCGCGGGCGATGCCGGTGAAGGCCCTTGATCCGAGGGCCAGGGCGTCGGCGCTGCTGCCGGACGCCTTGCGGCGGTGGGCCACCACCAGAACCGCCGGCCCGTACTTCTCGGCGAGGCGGGCGACGGGGGCGAGCACGGCACGCACCTCATTGTCCCGGTGGCTGTCGGTGCTCCCGCCGAGGAAGCTGCCGATCGGGTCGATGACGATCAGCTTGCAGTCGGGCACGCGCCGCAGGGCCTGCTCCAGGGCGAGCACGTCGGCGAGGGTGAACATCACCTCCCGCTTCTGTCCCTCGGGGTCGATACGCTGTACAGCGGCCAGCAGGTGGATCTTCCGGACGTCGGCGTGGTGGGCGTCGAGGCGCGGGCGGATCGTGTCGCCGGGGTCGTCCTCGGCGGTGATGAAGATGACGGACCCGCGGGGGCAGGGCGTGCCGTCCGGAAACGGGGTGCCGGTGGAGACGCGGGCGGCCATGTCGCAGGTGAGGAATGACTTCCCCTCCCCCGGCCGCCCTACCAGCAGGCTCAACCGGCCGAGGGGCAGGCGGCCGGGCCACAGCCAGTTCACCTCGCGGGCCTCCACGTCGGCCATGCAGGTGAGACGTGGGCCGCCGAGGACGTCGCTCGGCTCGATCACCTCGGCCGTATCGAGTAGCCGCTCCACCTCGGCACGGCCGAAGGCCACGTCGCCGGCGGCTTGATCGAGGGTGTCGTCGATGAAGTCCTTGATGTCCTCCCCGGCCTCGCCGGTGACGGCGGGCGGGGTGACGATGCTCACCCGGCGGTCGGGCACGCGCTCCAGGAGCAGACGGGCGACAGTGCGGGCGTACTTCTGGCCGGCGTCGTCGCGGTCGCGGTAGATGACCACGTCCGGGTGGTCGTCGGTGGTGCTCCAGTCGGTGCCGTCCGGGGCGCTGCTGCCGTGGGCGCTCGTGATGCCCGGCAGGCCGAGGGCGGTGAGGGCGTCGGCGCAGGCCTCGCCCTCGGCGACGTAGATCGTGCCGTGGTCGCGGGCCTGCTCCAGGCGGTCGAGGCCGTACAGCGGCAGCAGGCCGTCCGGGTCGCCGATCTGCCACCCGCCGGCCGCGGGGCGAAGGGGTCGAAACTGCTTGCCGCCGTCCGGCTCGTTGATCCGCACCACGGCCATGAGCGTGCTCTTGCAGGTGGTGTCGGCGTACTTCCAGAGTCCGCCGAGGGTGCCGCCCGTCACGCACCGCACGGCGGCGTCTGCCGCGTCGTTGATCGACGGGTAGGTGCTCCCCTTCTTCGGCGGCTTCGTCGCGTCTGCGGGCCGTTTCCGTTCGTCCGGCAGGCCGCGGTGGGCACGGCCGACGTATCCGGTGCCGGCGGTGGTGGTGCCGTTACGCTCGCCGATCTGTAGCGTCTTGCCTTGACCGGATCGCCAGCAGAAGACGGCCTTGCCGTCCGGGGCGACTTTGCAGCGGTTCGTCTTGCCGCAGGACGGGCAGGGGGTTGCCTTCGTCGCGGTCGGCCAAGTGCTCTCGGTGGTGCTCATAGACCACCTCCAGACCTGAGGGCCGGCCGCCAGACGGACCAGATGCCGAGCAGCCGCTCCAGGTCAGAGCCGGATTCGCCGGCGTCGGCCAGTGCGTCCGGCAGCCGGACGCAAGCACGTCGCAGCTCTGCTACGTCGATCGCAACGCTTGTTGGCATCATCACCGCACCCTCTTGGGGCGGGCTTCGCCTCGCCTGGCGTTCAGCCTTCCGAGCGTGCCGGCCTTCGCGATGCGATACGCCTTGGCGGCGTCGGCGTCGCGTGCCGGGCATCCATCGGTGATCCAGCGATCCAAGTCCGCCCGCCGCCACAGCAGCGTCCGGCCGAGCTTGATCGGCGACGGACACCGCCCCGACGCGTCCAGCTTTCGCCACGCCGCCGGCGTGACGCCGCAGTAGCTCGCGGCCATCACTGTCGGCAGCATCGCGGCCGGAAGCGTGGCAGCAGTAACTTCAGTCGGCATCGGCCACCCCCTCGCCGCCAAGACCGGGTTCGGCACGCCGGCACCGACGGGCGTCGATGCCGGCTAGCTCGTGCCGCACCCTTGCCACGTCGTCACGGCGGTAGAGTCGCAACGTGCCGGCACGCGCCGCCGGTTGTATGTGCCGCCGCGTTGCCAGCACGTTCAAAGCACGGTGCAGTGGCTCGCCAAGTTCCTCTGCGATGCGGCCCGGCGTCAGCAACTTCGGTGGGTTGTCTCTCGTTCGCATGTTTAGCCTCACCAATGCGAGGCGTTCACATGAACGCTGCGAAACGACTAGCTGTGCACCACTTTCCCGCAGAATCTGGGCCGAAGATGTTCATGAACTATCGAGTGCTTGCGTCGCACTGAATGTCAGCGTTCATGAACGTACGTCACTAGCGGTTGGGGTACACCTTTCGTCCACGCCGTTGCCGTGGGTCATCATAAAGCGGGCTCGGCTCATAGTCGCGTTCGTGATCGGCGATCAGCTTGTCCAGCGGTTCCACCTCGCCGCCAGCGGTCGTGGCCAGCAGCTTGTCAGACAACCCGACGACCTTTGCGGCAGGTCCGGTAGACTCTTCGCCAGCTACGTGTCTTGTGCGGGCCCGATGCGCCGTCCAAGGGTTCGATTTGCAGACAACGCCGGCGGAACAGCCCACCGCCGCGGCCACTTCCCTCACCGTCACCCGTCGGCGTTCGCGATCGGCCTCGCGGAGGTAGTCACGAATCAGCGGCTCGGCGACCTCCTTCGGCATCCCACGCCCCTTGCCGAACGAAGGCTTAGGCGTCTTTGCTGGCGTACGGGCCTCAGGAACCGGCTGCTCCGTTTCAAGCTTTCGGTGCCACTGTTCGCACTGTGACCAAAGGTTCGGCTCACTCTTCGCCGCTGTCCGCGATGCCTCCAGCTCCTTCTCGAAGTCTGGCCGTTGCTGAGAGATGACTTCGATCATCTGCCCGTCGAACTCTGGCAATTCGGTGCGAAGCTTCTCAGCGATCATCTGTGCTGCAACGTACTCATCACAACGGTAGCCTATCTCGATACGTATTCGTTCCTCGATGGACGTAATGCGCACGATGTAGTGGGGCCCAGACGGCACATACTCCGTCTGTCGTTGGGTAAATCCGCCATCTTGTTCTCAGTGGCCCTGCCCAGAAGCGTCGCACGCAGCTTACACGCCTCGGCGATTGCTTGCCGCAGTACCCCCTCGAAGCTCATCGCGTCGGAGCCGCCTGAGGCTGACAGAGTCGGTGCCGGGTCGTCCCGAAGTGCCGCCAGTGTCGGCACGTGCACCCCTGCATGTCCGGCCAACGGCAGCGCGTTGACTATGGCAAGCTGCAGCTTGTCGTAGGCCGGCGGTGGCACGAGCAGGCCCTCGCCGTTTGTCGCTTTAGCGTATGTACGCAATGCGGAAACCAGGCTGTGTGCCAGTGAGGCCGCGTTATGAGATTTCGCACCCATGCTTCGCACCTTCCACGAGACAGGGCCGCCCGCCCCCGCCCGGCCGCAAGGGTGCGGGCGGCGAGGGTCGGGGGCGGGTCGCTCGGCGGTGATCAGCCGCCTCACCCCGGCCTTCATCCTAACGTTCCAATCGTGCCTGTCGCTAGTTCCCTCAGCACTGCTTCCGCCGACACGCTCTCCAAGCGCCAGTATCGCATGCTTCTGCCGGGCTTCCGGGGAAACACGCGTAGCGGGACGCCGGCTGAGGCTGTGGCAGTATCAGCAGACCTAGGTCTGATCCGTTGCACTGCTTCAAATGGCAGCCGCAGGGAGCTGCCGTTGCGCCGAGTCATTGGTGGGAGCGAAGCTGTTCGTACACCTGCTCGCGGAGCGTCTGCTCGACCACGTTCCGGAAGTCTGCATCGGCCATGAAGCGGTTGAAGATGTCTTCGTTCTGCTCCATGCGGTCGATAAAGAGGCCCTCCAGTGCCCGCCTGAAGACGTAGCCGAAGTTGTCAGACGTGTTCGCCTCGGCCGCCTGCTGCAACTCGGGGTCGGCCACGGCGTCCTCACGCACCGAATCGAGGAACAACTGGTCGGCTGGCCTGAAGTCCGTACCGAAGCGGTCGTTAAGGGTGTCGATCAGCTGCGAAAGTTCGACCTCCTCCTCTTTCGCCCGGCCGGTTCCCACGGCCGTCGGCCCCTTCAACTCACCGGCCATGCCAGGCTGCAGGTCGATGGACCCATCGTTCAGCCGCTGCAGCCGGTAGTACTTCAGGGTCACGTCGTCGTCGAAGTCGTACTGCGGCCCGCTCTCGGGTCGCGGTAGCTTCTTCAACAGGAACCGACCGAACGTGTAGAGCTTCTCAAGGTCCGAGTCTTGGTACGGGATCACCTGCGAGAGGAACGAGTACAACGTGCGGAACCCCTGCAGCTTCGCCCTGAACCCTTCCTGCGCCTCGGCCTTCACCTGCTGCCACGCCTCTTCGGACATCGTCGGCCGCAGCTCGTCCCTCAAGGTTCGGAACCGGTCAACGGCGGCGTTCACCGCGGCGTTCATTGCCGCGTGGTCAGCCGGTGACTGCTTGTACCTCGGCGCGAAGAAGGCCCGGCAAAAGGCGTCCACGTCCTCCTGGTGGTAGACGCCGGCCCCGTCTAGCTGGGCCTGCAGCACATACGTCTGCTGAGGGTCGGCCTCGTCGCCGACCGTCTGTGTCTCGTAGTAGTCTTGAGAGGCTTTCAGCACCTCCTCGCGTTCGTTGTAGAAGTCGAGGACGAAGGTGTCTTCCTTGCCGGGGTGAGTGCGGTTGAGCCGGCTGAGTGTTTGTACCGCCTGGATGCCCGACAGCCGCTTGTCCACGTACATCGTGTGAAGCAGCGGCTGGTCAAAGCCGGTCTGGAACTTGTCTGCGGCGATGAGGATGCG
>JBHJOM010000138.1:0-2521 GCA_050329715.1 Phycisphaerae bacterium | reverse complement strand
GGGGCACCTGCGGTGCGCTACGGCCTTGTAGACGAACGGTGAAAGTGCTTCCCGCGGGCACGCTTCGCGCGCGTTAGCGGCTTCGCGAGCGCATCGAAACCGCCTCCTCGGAGCGGGCGACAAACCGTCGTCAGCCGCACTGCAACTTGCCGCCCGGGCCGGGCTTGGCTTACAACGGACCGTTATGAGCCTGCACGACCCCGCCATTGCCACCGTCGCCGACTACTCCGACGCCATGAGTGTCGCCCGCAAGACGCGCACGATCCTCTTTCTGCTTCTGCTGGTCGTGCTGCTGGCGCAACTGGCGCTCTTTTTCGTCGCGCGGTTCACGGACGTGGTGCTGCCGGGTGCACCGGCCGCCACCACCGAGGCGGTGACCGCCGGGGCCGTCCAGGACCTCGGTTCGGCCGACCTGAGCGAGGACGAGGCCGTTCCGTCGGTGGCCGACCGACCCGGCAACACCGCCCGCCTGCTCGAGTGGCTCTCGGCCGGGCTGGTGCTCGTCGGGCTCGGGGCCAACGTGCTGCTGTCGCTCACGCTGCTGCTCATCCTGGGCATCATGCTGGTCGGCCGGCTTATCGGTGCCGGGCGGGTCACCTCGGCTTACCTGCTCTCGCTCGTGCTGCTCTTTTTCATGGTGCCCTGGCAGACGCTGGTGAGCTTCCCGAGTGACGTCACCGCCGACTTCGTCATCCCCGGCGTGCTCTGGACGTGGTCGGACCTGGTGCTCAACGCCCGCTTCGGCATGGACGGCGAGTCGCTGGAGGTGACGCAGTTGATCCTCAAGTGGACGCGGTTCGTGGCCGCACCGCTGGCGGCGGTCGTGCTGCTGCTGTTGGTGCAACTCAAGAGCGGCCGTGGCCTGAAGCAGGCCTTCGGCGAGGACGGCCGCCCCGACCCCGACGACACCGTCTTCGTGCCGGCCTGAGGCAGTCCGCCGGACGTGAAACCATGGCCAGCATGCGGCAAGAACGCGGCCTGATCGCCGGCGACATCCGCCTCGACGAGCCGACGGAGGTCTGGGGCAAGGTCAGCGGCGACGTCACCGTCGGCCCGGCGGGCAAGGTCTACGTCCGCGGGACGGTCTACGGCAGGCTCATCGTCGAGGCGGGGGGGCGGTGTCACGTCTTCGGCTCGGTCGTCGGGGACATGCGCGTCGGGGCCGACGCGAAGGTCATCCACTCCGGCCACGTGACAGGCGACGTCACCAACGCAGGCGGCCGACTCACCGTCGAGGCCAAGGCCGTCATCGGCGGCCGACTCAAAACCCGCGGCGGCAAGACGACGGACGAACGCCTCTGACATTTCGGTGTCGCGTTGATCGTCACCCGTTGCCGGTGGCCGCCGCTCGTCAGCCGACCCGCCCCAGCGGGTTCCACTGCCGCTCCAGGTCGCCGATCTCCACCTGCCGTTCGATCCACCGGCCCGTCTTGAAGCAGGCCAGCACGCGGTTCTTGGCCACCCGGCTGTTCACGACGTCGTCGATGTCGCACCCGGCGAAGGCCATGACCCGCCGCAGCGGCTTCTGCGGCATCACCTGCTCGAGGCGACCCTCCGGGCCGCTGGGCGGCCCGACCGACGACGACCCGCCCGACGACAACCCGGGCAACGGCAAACTGGGGAACGAAGACATCGCCCCATCGTAGGCCCGAAGCCCAGGCGGGGGCCGGCGGAGCTGATTCGCAGAGATCTGGATGCCGTAGGACACCGGCCGGGGCATACAGCCCATGACCTGAGCTTCTTCGCGTCTTCCTTCGCGGCTTCGTGACTTCCTGATTTCGTGGCTTCGCTACCGCATACCCTGACCGACGTCCACGGCAAAGCCTTCGGCGGGGTTCGGGAAGCTATCCGTTTGAACCGGCGGGGGTTTCGACTACGATTCAACACCCGGGCGAGGCCCGGCCGCACCCCTTGTTCTCGCCGAATACCGGCTTCCATTCGTCCGAATGTCGGACATCGGAGACGTGACGCATGGCCGTAGCAAACGAAGTCGCCCAGAAACCGACCCGCAAGCCCCCGCAGAAGTCCCAGGACCCCGCCGTCCTGCGTGAGCGGCTCCGCATGATGATGCTCATCCGCCGGTTCGAGGAGAGCATCTACCGCGAGTACACCAAGCCGGGCCAGAAGATCGGCGGCTTTTGCCACCTCTACAGCGGGCAGGAGGCCGTCGCCGTCGGGGCCGCGGCGTTGTTCGAGGGGGAGCGCGACTACCTCTTTAACGGCTACCGCTGCCACGGGCACAGCATGGCGCTGGGCATGACCGCCCACACCGCCGCCGCGGAATTGTTCGGCAAGGCCACCGGCTGCTCCAAGGGCAAGGGGGGCAGCATGCACCTGTTCAACCGGGAGCACGGGAACTTAGGCGGTCACGGCATCGTCGGCGGGCACCTGCCGCTGGCCGTCGGCACCGCCTTCGCCCAGTGGTACCGCAAGACCGGCGGCATCACGTACTGCTTCTTCGGCGACGGCGCGATCAACCAGGGCACCCACAACGAGGCCCTGAACCTGGCCAGCCTCTGGA
>JBHJOM010000137.1:0-36446 GCA_050329715.1 Phycisphaerae bacterium | reverse complement strand
GAAGGCACGGAGGGGAAGAAGGTTCGCCGGATGCCTCAAAAGACCTAAACCACGCCCGCGGCCAACTGCCTCCGTCTACTGCGAGACTCGAACAAGCAATGCATGACCCTTCGTGCCTTCGTGCCTCCGTGCCTCCGTGCCTTCCTAACCCTTCGTGCCTTCGTGCCTTCGTGCCTTCGTGCCTTTCCCCCACCTCCATTTCCGACATCGCCTCCCGCCCCGACGACCCCGCCACCTTCGACATGATTTGTGCGGCCGACACCATCGGCACGTTTCAGGTCGAGAGTCGCGCGCAGATGAGTATGTTGCCTCGGCTGCGGCCGCGTTGTTTCTATGATTTGGTCATAGAAGTCGCCATCGTCCGGCCGGGGCCGATTCAGGGGGGGATGGTGCACCCTTACCTTCGTCGGCGCAACGGCGAGGAGCCGCTGCCGGAGAAGACCGGCAAGGCGATCGACTGGATATTGGAAAAGACGCTCGGCGTGCCGCTGTTTCAGGAGCAGGCGATGCTCATGGCGGTGCACTGCGCCGGCTTCAGTGCCGACGAGGCCGACCGACTCCGGCGGGCGGTGACCGGGTTCCGCCGGCTGGGGGACATCGACGAGTTCGAGGGCAAGATCGTCCAGGGGATGGTCGCCAACGGGTACGACGAGGACTTCGCCCGGCGGTGCTTCAAGCAGATCCAGGGGTTCAGCACCTACGGCTTCCCGGAGAGCCACGCGTGCAGCTTTGCACTCATTGCCTATGTGAGTTGCTACCTAAAGTGTCATTACCCGGGGGTGTTTTTGTGCGCGATTTTGAACAGCCAGCCGATGGGTTTCTATCGGCCGGCGCAGCTGGTGGCCGACGCCCGCCGGCACGGGGTGGAGGTAAAACCGGTGGACATCCACCACAGTTCATGGGACTGCACGTTACAAAACGGGGACTTACACCGCGTTCGACTAGGCATGAACCAGACCAAAGGTGTGCAGGAAGTGGACGCCCGGCGGATTAAGTGGACCGTCGATCGGCACGGGCCGTTCAACAGCGTGGAGGCGTTGTGGCGGGCCAGCGGGGCCTCGGCGCGGTCGATCAAGTGCCTGGCGCGGGCCGACGCGTTCGGCAGCATGGGGCTGGACCGTGCCTCGGCGCTGTGGCACGCCGGGCGACTTCGGGACGAGCCCGCCCCGCTGTTTGACGACCCGGAACGCACTTTACCCCCTCAAATGCCCGTTATTTTGCCCAAACCGACGCCTTTGCGACGGGTTCTGCAGGACTACTCGTCGGTGGGTTTGAGCGTCCGGGGGCATCCGGTGGCCTTCCTGCGGGACTTTCTGGACTGCCGCCGCGTGAGCCTGGCCGTGGACCTCGCCGACCCGACCCGCTGTCCCCAGGCCAAGGGGGTGGCGGTGGCGGGCATCTGCCTGGTCCGCCAGAGGCCAGCCAGTGCCAAAAGCGTGACCTTCATGACGCTGGAGGACGAGACGGGTTTTGCGAATATCGTGGTTTTTCCTCAGGTTTTTAAGCGTTTTCGGCGTGTCGCGCGGGACGCGCGGGTGATGATGGTTCGCGGCCGGATCGACCGCCAGGGGGAGGTCGTGCACGTGGTGGCGTCCCGGTTCGAGTCCCTGGACGACCGCCTGGAAAACCTCCCGGCCGCCAGCCGGAACTTCCGCTGACGCCCCAACCGCCGGCCGGCACCCACGGCTCGTTCAATTGCCGCCCGCCCGCCCCACTGCTAGACTCCCCCCTTCGCGCCGGCCACCGGCCCCGAGGCAAAACCCTACGAAACCCCTCCACCACCCGCCAAGCCCGCTAACGGATACAAGCCGATGCGACTCACCGAGATCCTCAAACCTCAAAACATCAGAATGCCCCTGGCGGCGACCTCGAAAAACGAGGCGATCGGCGAGCTGGTGGACCTCCTTGCCGCCAACGGAGAAATCAAGGACGCCAAAAAAGTCCTCGCCGCCGTGCTGGAACGCGAACAAACCCGCACCACCGGCATCGGCAACGGCCTGGCGATCCCCCACGGCAAGACCGTCGGGACGGACCACCTGGTGATGGCCATCGGCAAGCCGGCCGAGCCGCTGGACTTCCAGGCGATCGACGGGCGGCCCGTCTCCATCATCTGGCTCCTCTCCAGCCCGCCGGACAAGACCGGCCCGCACATCTCGGCCTTGGCCCGCATCAGCCGCATGATGATCATGGAAGAGTTCCGCCAGCAGGTCTACGACGCCGACAGCGCCCACAAGATTTACCAGATCATCGTGGACCAGGAAGCCAAAATGTAGCCGCCGGCAACCCCGGCCTGCGGTTTGCTGCTTCATCATCACGCCCGGCAACCTGCCGTGTACGCGTTCTTCATGCCGTAAAATCCTATTCCGGGCGGAATCGAAGTCCGTCAAACCGTCGCATGTCTCGCGAGGCACGGGTGGTTGAGCGTGGGTTGAGATACGCCCCGTCATGACCCCATCGCGTCCGCCCGAACGACGGGGATGAGGCCTTCAGCGCGATGACGAAGCCATCTGCCTGCATATGAAGCACCCATCGCCGGCCAATCGTCGCTTCGGCGGGCCAGGAGGTGCCTGTGGATGGCCGTCTGGGTGGCCTCCGCGTAATCAATCAGCAGATGGGGCTACAGGGTGTACATCGTGACGGGATCAGCATTTAGGACGCCCGAAATCTAGGCAAGACAGGCTTGGTGATCCGGTTCATGTGAGGCTGACCACGTACCGGGATGAAGAAACTGCATGGAGGATGGGCAGCAATCCAAGAGATTTCTTGACGTAGTAGCACGCAACCCCTATTTTCGCCCGGTCGTACGGACCCGAGGGCTGGTGTTGCAGCCCCGGTTCGCCAAGAAAAAGCCCCCGGCGGGAACCGGCCAGGCCGTGCCCTCCTCCCAGGCTCTCGAACGGGCAATGTCTAAGGAGTCCATCATGCTCAGGCCGTCGCGCCCTAAAAGTGCGTTTACCCTCGTCGAACTGCTAGTGGTCATCGGCATCATCGCCTTGCTGATCGGCATCCTCCTTCCGGTGCTGGGTAACGCTCGCAGAGCAGCACAAGAGACCGCCTGCCTTGCTCGATTAGCCGACCTGGGCAAGACTTTGAAAATCTATCAAGCCAACTATAAGGACTTTTATTCTTACAGTTTGTACACCGACAACGGATACGTTCCTCCATCTGAAATCGGTTCGAGCAATGCTAATCCTGCCGACCGCCAAGTCTACGTTTGGTGGAGCGTTCTACGCTATATCATGCGTGGAGGTTCTTCCGGGGATGATCCGAGCAACTATGCCGAATCGCTCGATGATCGATTTATGAAGGCATTCTCATGCCCGGCAGGCCAGCGTGAAACAGCCGGTACTGATTTCGGCACCAACATGGTTATCATGCCGAATAAGTTGTACGAGGACACAGGTTTCCTCGGTTCTGCGGGCTGGAAACTCAAAGCCCCGAAGCGTGCGACAGATGTGTTCCCGGATAACATCGTCATGTGGGACGCTACCGAGATTCCCCCAGACTTCGATACACAGTTTGTCACCAGTGCGAACATCGACAGCAACTCTCTTCTGAACCCTGCCGATACGGGAGCCCGATTCCGCCAGGACGACGACAACCTGATCAGCTTTACCGACGGACGCCTCAGCGGCCAGTACCCGATGCATCCTGGCTCTAACCAAGATAATGGCACAGATGCCAATGTTCGCTGGCGTCACGGCGACAACGACCGCTCGAATTTCCTCTTCGGCGATTCATCAGCAAGGTCGGCCGCGATCACGACCGGGGAGGTCGGCTCGGATACGTCGGCAGCCAAGGGTGATATTCTTCGAAAGTTCCTGCGCCCGAAGTACCGCGGCGAGATGGGACCAATTGGTCTCTGAACGCCTCGATGCGTCAGGAGTAGCTCGGCAACAACCGGATTTGAGTGGCCTCGATGCGATGGATCGCATCGAGGCTTTTCACTGCGCGAACAGCTGCAAGCACCAGCCCAAAAAGTAGTTAGAGACGTGCACTTTTTTATTGCGTTGCGTCAGGTGCTGGCTATATTCGCTTTCGGACGGGGAGAGAGGCTTTGCAGGCCCCTCTTCATTTTGATGCGTTTCGCTCATGAATATGAGCGCCAGGCCAGTGTAACGCCATCTTTGATTTACTCATTGGCGTTCATTGACCTGCTCGTTTCCTTGCGGCTGTCATTGCACGTCTCCCCGCCTCTACCGCATGTGCGGTGTTGTGTCATGTCGTACTAAATTCCATTTCTGGAGGCTCAGACAATGCAGAAGGCGTCCGCCCGCAAGCTTGCCATACTCGCAACTGCTTGCATCCTCGTGCCGACCATCCCGTCGGCTTTTGCCGAGCGCACTGAATCCACTTTTGTGCAGCGGCCGGTCGAATACAACCCGACTCCAAGCCTTCGGTCACTCGACCGTTTCCAGGCCGGGCTGAGCTTCGATCGTCCTAGCCGTGGCGGAGTCAGCCTTTCGGTCGCACAGACCGGAATCTGGACTGGCGGCCTCGATTCTACTGTCGTCGGTGGTGCGCTCGCCCCGCAGTTGAACAACTGGTTCGACGAAGCCAACTGGCTTACTGCCACTGGCTCACCCGGCCCGATCCCACTCGACGGCGGTGAGGCCATCTTCAGTCTGCCGGAGTTTGCAATTCTCCCTTACGTCACCGGCGGCTTTTTTCTGACGGGCGGCTTCCCCAACGGCGTGATCCTCGACCAGAACGTCACCCTCAGTGCAATTTCGTATGACCCGGACAACCCCGGTGGCACCAACATCTACGACTCTCCGGCTCCTACCACCATCACCATACAGCCAGGTGCGCCTCTTCAGATCAACGCATTCAATCTCACCGGTATCTTTGACGGCGCGTACAACGCCACGTTGCCGCAAAACGTGATCCAGCCGAACATTGCCGGATCGGACGGCGTTGTGGTTACGGGCTTTGCCCCGGTCTTCTTCACCGGTGCCAAGACGTTCACGGGCGGCCTGCTCGTACAGGACGGCATCGTGGGTATTGGCGAGTTCACGCCGGACGTGGCCGCCCAGGGGGGAATCGACGCCGCAACGAGTAATGCGCTCGGTGCGGGTACAGTCACGCTTGACAACGGCGAACTTCGCTATGCCAGCGACTTCACAACTCCCGAGATCCTCAATCTCAACAAGGCGATCGTTCTTGGCGAGGGTGGTGGGACCTTCAACTTCATTGACCTGGTCAACGTCACCGGGAACATCAGCGGTACGGGCGATCTGACCGTCGCGGACTCCTTCTCGGCCGGCGTGAACTTCAATGCCCCCACGTCGTTTACCGGTACCCTGTTCGTCGAAACCTTTGGTAACCCCGGCCGAACCTCCTTCGGCCTGACGGTCGGCCAAACTGGGTCCTTCGCGACCGAGTCCGTGGTTGTCACGGGGCTTCTCCGCCTCAACAACCAGCTGAATCCTACCACGAATCGCCTGGCTGACACTGCAACGGTTTCCGTGCTCGGCGGAGAGTTTGAAGTCACTTCGGCTTTTGGTGTCGATGCTCGCGAGAAGTTCGGCACACTGGAAGTTGGCGGCACCGCACAGATCAATGCACGCCCGCTGGCGAACAATCGCGCGGCGACTGTTGCTGCCGACACGCTCGCACGGGTTGGTAACGGTGGTGTCCTGTTCACGGGGACGAACGTTGGTGCTACGACCGGCACGAGAGGCGTGTTCCAGTTTGGTAACGGCGAGTCTCTCCTTGTAGGTGGTGACGGCTCGGCCGGGACGAACGACGGGATCATTCCCTGGGCCTATGCGGCCACGACGACGAGCAACAACCAGGCCCCGACCGGCTTTGGAAATGCTTCCTTCGTCACGTATGTCGCCGGCGGCGTAGCCGGCCCTGACGGCGATCGAGGCATCGTTCCCCTTGTCGCCGCCGACTATGCGACGTTTGGCACTGCCGCAGTTGACAGCAATGTCCTTCAGTCGGCGAATGTTTCGCTTGCCGCACCGCAAACGGTCAATGCCCTTCGCATGGACCTGAACGGCGGCGCACCGGTGACTCTCAGCGGATCCCCGGTGACGATCACCAGCGGTGCAATCCTGAACAACGGCCTTGGTAACGTCATTTCCGCCGACGTGAACTTCGGCTCGGCAGAAGGCGTGATCATCGGCAGTACCGTCCCTCAGGGCACCAATGACGCGCTGGATAACGGCCTTCTCATTTCCGGAGACATTTCCGGCACAGGCGGCCTGACCAAGCTCGGCGGGGGTAACCTCTACCTCACCGGTGCCAACACGTTTTCCGGTCCGGTCAACATCGAATCCGGCGGTGTTCGCATCGCCGGCGACGTTCTCCCCAACGTTGCCGGTCCGCTCGGCCAGAGCACTGACCTGGTCCGCGTCGGTGGTGACCTCACGTTCAATGACGCTGCCACGCCGGCAACGGTCGGCACGCGGCTCATCATTGACGCCCAGGGCGGTACGGCCGTGTTCGGACGTGACCTGGCCCTGTCCGGCCCGCTGGAGCGCAGTGGCAACAGCCTCGCGGTCAACAACGGCAATCTTCAGATCACCGGCGGGTTCAACATCGACGGTGAAGCCACAATTGGTGGTGATGTCGGCAGTGAAGTAATCGTAGACAGCAACCTCACAGGTGCCGGCATCCTGAACTTCATCTCGGCTTCAACCATTACCCTGAATGGCGACAACGCCGGATTCGCAGGCGGATTTGTCATTAGCCCGGATGGTGCCGGCGATCCCACGCCGACTGTCATCAACTTCAACTCCCCGACAGCTTTGCCTGACGGGACACTCGTGCGGGTTGGCAATAACACAGTCTTCAATGCCACTCAGCCCGTTAACTTCAGCAGCGACTTCTTTGTTGATCCTGATGCGCTCTTCCCGGTCGATACCATTGAGTTCAACGGCAACTACGAGCTCAGCGGCTTCATCAGCTTCAACGGAAACTGGCAGGACAACGCCCTTGTCGTCGGTTCCGGCTCCGACGTCGCGATCACGGGCTTGGCACCAAGTGACCTGAGCTTCATCGTGCGTGGCAAGAGTGCTACGGACGTCGGGACGGTGACCCTTGCTGCTCCAAACGCGCTCTATGGCCAAGTGATCGCCGTCGGCGATGTCGGTGCCGACGGCTTGTTCGGTACGGCCGATGACCTTCCAGGTATTCTCCGCGTCACGGCGGACAACGGCCTCGGAATCGGGCTCGTCACGAACGACACGCCCAATAGCACCATTCTCTTCGACGCCTCCGCGATCGATGACACCCCGGGCCTGCTCGAACACCCCAACGCCACACTTTTGCAGGTTGAAGGACCTGGATTTGAAAACCGCGGCGTAATCCGCGCTACCGGTGGGACGACTGTTGCAGGGCCGACCCTGGTCTTCTTCGGAGACTCGACGATCGGCGTCGACTCAGATTCGACACTCGAACTGACAGACGGCTTCATTCAGGGCACCTCCGGTGGCGTGACAATCGAACTCACGACAACGGTGACGGGTGGCGGTACGCTGCGTCTGCCCCGGCTTGCTGATGCGTTCGTTGGTGATGCACCAGACCCACTCACCTCCCTGGCGATCACCGGAAATACCGACGTCGAGATCATCCCGGGTGGTACTGCCTCATCAACTAGTATTGTCAACGAACTGTCGATCTCGCCCGGCTCGAGCCTTGACCTTACGGACAACGATCTGGTCATTGACTACGCCGATACAGACCCCAGTCCGCTCGTGCAGGTCCGCTCGCTCCTGTTCGACGGCCGGCTTGACACCAGCTTCGATGAAGATTTCGCCCTGGGCTACATTGAGGCTTCGGCGTTCGACTTCATTGACCTCAATGGCGTTGACCCGCTCGATCCGGCATATGTTGAAGGGGAAGAACGCTTCCTCGGCGATGTTGTCGGCATCGACGACTCGGCCATCCTGGTGCTGCACGTCTACAAGGGCGACATCAACCTCGACGGTGTGGTCGGGTTGGAAGACTTCAATATCCTGGCCGCGAACTTCGGCAAGGCTGGATCGTTCTTCTGGGAGGACGGCGACCTTGACTACGACGGAACCGTCGGCCTGGGCGACTTCAACCTGCTAGCCTCCGTGTTCGGCCTGCCGGCGGTGACCGTCGGCCCGACGCCGACGCCGGAGGACTTCGCCTCCCTCGAAGCCGCCATTCGCGAGGCTTCGATTCCCGAGCCGACTTCGCTGGCTGCCATCGGCCTTATGGCCGGCGGGCTGCTGCGGCGTCGTCGGGCGTGCTAAGCCCCGAAAGCTCGGTTCTTCTTCAGCTCTTTTCCCCGAGGCGGCCGCTCATCAGCGGCCGCCTCGCTTTTTATCGCGGCGTTCACCCTGCCAACCCCGCAGACTTCACCGTCATCACACAGTTTCTCGACCACGGGGCGACGCAGCAGAAAGTGCGCCCCCCCCCGCCCGCCCCCCAACGGTCCGGGCGATCTACGACCACCTCGGGCGGTCGCGGGAATGAGCCTTGCATGCTTGCATCACCCCACGACAAGTAGGCTGCCCGGAGCCCTGCCTCGGCCGACCGACGCCGCACCGCGGGTTCAGCTCTCCGGCTGAAGGTTGATCATTTCCGGGGTTATCCGTTGCATCTTGGGGATCACCGGGCCCCGCCCCGTGACGCTTCCCACAATGCGGTCCACATGTACATGGCAATTCTCGAGGAACACGCTGAACTTGTGCTGCGTACCCCCGACGGCCGTTCCGGCGACGTAGAGCCCGGGCACGTTCGTCTGCATCGTCTCTTCGTCGTAAATCGGCTTCTGTTCCTCGCCGGTCAGCTCCACCCCGGCCCGATGAAACAGCGTCTTATCCTGCTCATAGCCGATGAGCTTGAGTACGGCCTCGGCAGCAATGTCAAACCGCTCCGGTGCCTGCCCGGCGATGCGGCGTTCGAGCGTCACGTGCTCCGGCGTGATGGCGACGGGTATGGTGTCGAAGAACGCCTCGATGCGCTCCGCCTTGCACAGGCCGTTGAACTCCGGCAGCAGCCAGTACTTGATGCTCTCCTCCCGCAGCTTTGCCCGGCGGTAGCTGAAGGCCACCTGCGCCCCGGCATGGTGTGCCCGCAACGCCGCCTCTACAGCGGAGTTCTTCCCGCCGATGACCAGCACCCGTCGGCCGAAGTACACGTGCGGCTCGCGGAAGTACCCGTCCACGTGGTCGAGGTCCTCGCCTTCGACGCCGAGGGCGCGCGGGTGGTCCGTCCCGCCGACGGCCAGGACGACGTGCTTCGCCGAGTAAGTCGCCCGCGTTGAGGTGACGACAAAGCCGTCGTCCCGCCGGGCGATGTCGGTCACGGGCTCGAAGGCGTTGATCTTCAGGTCGAACTGCATCACGAGTTGGCGGAGGTACGCCAGGTACTGCTCGCGGGTGGCCTTGGTCTGGTCGGGCGTGACCAGCGGCACGCCGGCGAGGCTGATGCGCTCGTTGCTGCTGAACCACCGCGTGCCAGGGGCCCACCAGGTCATGGTATGGCCGACCTGCTGCGCCTCCAGGTGCACGTAATCCACGCCGGCCTGCTGGAGCGCCACGGCCAGCTCAATGCCGACAGGCCCGCCGCCGACGATCAGAACGTTCGTCTGTCTTTCGTTGCTCACCACACGCGATGGTAGGGCCGGGATGCGAACCCCGCGAGCTTTGATCGGTTGGAGGGTGTCGCGCGAGACACGCCGACGTGGACGGGTCGTCATTCAACGCAGAGGCCGCAGAAATTGAGAGACCGGAGAGACAACGCAAGAAGGAAAGAAAGCATAGAGAAGACGTCAAACCCTCGTTCGCGATCAGCGACGCGTTGAAGCAACTAAACCCGTTTTTTATCTCTCTCCGATCTCTCCGATCTCTGCGTCTCTGCGGTGATCTCTACTCAAAGGCGGAGCATGCGGGGTTAGTACGAGTGCGTGTCCAGCTTCACCTTGCCGCGGAATGTCCAGTAGATGATTGCTGTGTACGCCAGGACGCAGGGCATGCCGAGGACGACGATGATGAGGCCGATCTTCATCGTCAGGTCGCTGCTGGAGGCCTGGAACATCGAGAGGTTCTGCACCGTGCCGTCGGCCATGAGGCCCAGCTCGCCCACCTGCCGGCCGGGGACCATGTGCGGGAACATCGCAACGCCCAGCAGAAATACAAACGCCAGGATCGCACAGCAACTGCTGAAAAAGGCCATCCGCTCCTTGCCCAGCGCCATGCCGCGGCTGATGTTGGCGATCGCCAGCACGTTCAGCACGGGCACGGCCCACATCCACCAGTTGTCGGCCAGGTTCTGCGTGGCACGCGGCACGGCAAACAGCGTCCAGCCGGTTACGACAATAAACAAAGCAATGAAAGCGAAATAGAGCCGCCAGACCGCCTTGCGGCAGCGCTCCTGAAGGTCGTCTTCCGTCTTAAGGTAGAGATAGATTGCCCCGTGCATCGCAAAGAGCACCACCGTCAGCAGGCCCACGGCCACGGCGTAGGGGTTGAGCTGACCCAACACGCCTATCTGCATTTCAAACTTCGCCGTCATCGGCACGCCGAGGATCGCGTTGCCCGTGGCAACGCCGAAGAGCAGTGTTGCCAGAAAGCTGCCGATGAAAAACCCCCAGTCCCAGACCTTACGGTACGGCTGGGTGACTTTGGTGCGGAACTCCAGGCTGACCGCCCGGAAGATCAGCGCGAACAGCAGCAGCATGAAGGCGGTGTAGAAGCCGGAGAAGATCGTGGCGTATGCCTCGTGAAACATGGCGAACATCGCGCCGCCGAAGGTGACGAGCCACACCTCGTTGCCGTCCCACAGCGGGCCAATGCTGTTCATGCTCAGCCGCTTTTCGTCCTCGGTCTGGGGTATGAACGGGTGGAGAATGCCCACGCCCAGGTCGAAGCCGTCGAGCACGGCATAGCCGGCCAGCAGCACGCCCAGCAGGAGGAACCAGATCATGGAAAGCGTTTCAGAGTCCATCTGTTGTCTCCGAGCTCGTCTGATCGATCAATGAGTAATAAGTAATAAGCGATGGGTAATAGGTAACAAGGCATGAGGCACACGTCGCGATGGTTCATCTTTCATCATTACTCGTTACTCATTGGTCATTACTTTTTCGCGTGTCCGACTCCGTGAGGCTTTGTCGGTGGTCGGGGCGACCGGTGGCGGCTTCGAAGAAGCCTTCCTCCTCGGCCGGCTCTTCGCCCGGGGGCCCGTCGCCGGGCGGCACGTCCCAGTGCGGCGGGGACATGTCCGGCCCGAGCTGGATCTTGTTGTTCAGGATCCAGATCCAGACGCCGCCCAGCAGCAGGTAGATCGCCCCGAACCCTACAATGCTCCCGAGCACCTGCCCGGCCGACACGACCGTCTCGCTCGTGATCCCCCGCGAGGTCCGCAGCAACTGCTCCTCGTTAAAGACCACGTACCCCTCCGGCCCGGTAAGCAGCTCGCCTTCACCCTTCTTCTGACCCGACCAGACCAGGTCCGGCACGGCGGGCCGGCCCAGCAGGCCGTTCTCATCCGCCACCGCCTCCTGCACCGCCCCCGGGGCCGAATCCGGCGGCAGGTCCGCCAGCGTCCCGGCCTGCGGATAGACGATGAACGGCTGACGACCGATCTCGGCGCTGTACCACCCGGCATGGTTGGCGATGAACGTCAGGCCGATCGCAAACACGTAGAACCAGAGCAGCCACCGCTTCTCGAACAGTGTGCCGCGGAAGTAGTAGTAGACCGCGATCAGGTTCACCACGATCAGCAGTGTGCCGATGCCAACCATCAGGCGCCACGTGATGAAGACCGGCCAGACGGGCGGCTCGTCCTCCAGGCGGAACTTGTCGAGCCCCGCGACGTCCATGTCGAAGTCGCCGGAGATCAAGAAGCCCAGCAACCCGGGAATCTCCAGGGAGTAATGCATCACCCCGGCTTCCTGGTCGGGGATGCCGATGAGCGTGATCGCGCCCGGGCCCGAGTTGAAGTGCCCCTCGAAGGCGGCGAGTTTCGCCGGCTGGTTTTCGTAGACGGTGATGGCCTGGTAGTGCCCGGTGCCGGCCTGGGCGAGTGTGGCGAGCGTCGCCATGACCAGCCCGCCGCGGAAGCTCCGCCGGGCGAACTCCATGTGCCGGCCCTTGAGCAGGTACCAGCTTGAGATACTCAAGACGAACGCACTGCCGACGACGAAGCAGCCGATCAGCGTATGAATCAGCCGGATCATGCTGCTGGGGTTAAAGACCACCGCCCAGAAGTCGATGATGTTCGCCTTCCAGATGTCGTTCTCGAAAACCCACGTATGCCCGGCGGGCGTCTGCTGCCAGCTGTTGGCCACCACGATCCACACGGCCGAGAAGATGCTGCCCAGCGCGACCATGCAGGTGCTGAAGAAGTGCATCTTCTTCCCGACCTTGTTCCAGCCGAAGACCAGCACCGCCAGGAAGCCGCTTTCCAGGAAGAAGGCAAAGATGCCCTCGGCCGCGAGTGCCGAGCCGAACACGTCGCCCACAACGCGGCTGTAGATCGCCCAATTCGTGCCGAACTGAAACTCCATCACGATGCCGCTGGCGACGCCCAGCGCGAAGTTGAGGGCGAACATCTTCGTCCAGAACTTCTGCGCCTGGTGGTAGATCGCCTCGCCGGTGCGGAGGTACTGCGCCCCGAGGTAAACAAGCACAATACCCAGCCCGATGGTCAGCGGCGGGAAGATGTAGTGGAAGCTGATCGTCAGCGCGAACTGAATGCGCGAGAGCATCGTCACGTCGAGGGCGGCCAGCGGGTTCAATGGCACGAGCGTCGAGACGTCCATGTTGAAGGCTCCTCCGCAGACGAGATGACGTAAGTGGCCGAGCCCCGAACGGACGCAACGACCAATACGCATGTAGCAGATTCAATCACCCGAGACGACATACTGCCCCGGATACAGCAGCGGCCCGAAGCATACCCAGTCGTACACCGGTCGGACTAACACCTCGGCTGCGACAAGTGGTCCCTTCGAGCAAACCGAATCGTGCCCGAGACCCAGCCCCGGATCAAGCACGCAACGCACGCGCGACAGCCCCGTGCGACACCCCCTGGTGCCCGCTTGTCGCAGCCGACCGCACAGCGCAGTGCGATACCTTTGTGGCATGCAACTTCCGCTTCGTGAACTGCCGTGTCATTCGTGCCGGTTCCGTCGCACCGCCAGACAGCGTCCCGGCTCGCCGGCGGGCCTCTTCTGGCGACTGCACACCCGCATCTGCCCCGGCTGGAAAGCCTACCGAAGACAGGTGCTTGCCGAGCGACGCCGACGCACAAACGCCCCGCCTTCACCCGGACCGAGCCGACAAAACGGGGTGTAGTGCGGGCACAAGCTACGTCTGCCCGGTCCGCAAGCGTCGCGGGCAATGGTGCGGCTACTCGCCCTCGATGATGAAGCTCGTCAGGTCAACGCCGGTGTTGCCATTCTCAGGCTGAAACGCCGCGACGCTTACGACGTAAGCCCCCGGCCCGTCTGGCGTCACGGTCCCGGCGTACTGGCTCGTCTCGCCCGTGAATCGCAGCGGTACGGTGGAGATCACCTTGCCGTCCTTCCGGACCGTCGCCGAGACCTCGAATTCCTCGGGCGTCCAGTACGGGTTGTTACCGATCGGGCAGCCGCACATCATCATCACGTTGGCCGTCAGGTCGACGTCTTCGGTGTCGGCAGTGAGCTTGACGTGCGCCGGCGGCGAAAGTGCATCGACGACGAGCCCCGGGATCTCCACCATCAGGCCGTCGCCGTTGGTGTAGTCGTGTCCTGGCAGGAGGGTCCATTGGCTCGTTACGGTCGTCGCCGCCTGCGGTTGTGCGAGCGGGCCGGTGACTTCCAGAATGACGCGGGTTGGTTCCACGAGTTGCAGTTCGGTTTCGAAGGCGGCTGAGCCCGGGGTGCTCAGTGGCTCGCCGGCCTGCTTCGCCTCGCCCGTCATGATCCGTCGGGTGTCGCCGGTGGAGCCGTGCGTGATGCCGTCGGCCAACACGCGGCCGGTGGCCGCCTCCCGCACGACGACCCGCATGCCGCCCAGGCTCGTGCCAATGAACTTGCCGCCCCGGCTCAGTGCCGTAACCCGAATGGGCGTTGCGCCGGCTTCCTGCGCGTCCGCGGGGGCCTGGCTTGCGGCAGCCGCCGGCTTGGTGGTCGGCTGCGCGATCGGTCGGGCGGCCGGCAGTAAAGTCGGGGCCAGCAGGCCGAGCAGTACCAGGCAGAAGGCGGCGGGTTTCAGAACGTCACGCGTTGAGGTTCGAGGTGTCATCAACGAAGAATTTACCCGAATGAAGGCTTGTTGCGTCTCGACAAAAACTGCAGCGTGCCCGTCACCACAATCGTTGGACGGTCCGGCTCAATTCGCCGGTATCAACGAGCCGATAAAAACCTTTGCGATGGGCACTGCATGCGGCCTCATGTTCCACCACTTCACCGGCCAGGGCCACGCCCGCGGGCAGGGTGCCATTGACGCAGACGAGTTCCGCCGGCTTCTGCTGCACGTGGGGCCCAGGAACATCCTTCCGGCCGAGGAATTTCTCACCCGCCATGTGCAGGGGACGCTTGCTTCGCAACACACCTGCTTGAGCTTCGACGACAACCTCCGCTGCCAGTACGACGTCGCCCTGCCCGTCATGCGCGAGCTGGGGCTTACCGCCTTCTGGTTCGTCTACACCTCCGTGCTGCAGGGCCGGCCCGAACGGCTGGAGCTTTACCGGCAGTTCAGAACGCAGTACTTCACCGACGTCGAGGCGTTCTATGACGCGTTTTTCAAGCGCCTGCACCTGCTGCCCGACGCCGGCCGACTGTTGGCGCAGCTGGACCGCTTCGTGCCCGGGATGTATCTGGCCGAGTACCCCTTCTACACTGACAATGACCGCCGCTTCCGCTTCACCCGTGACGAGTTGCTGGGCCCGAAGGCGTACGAAAGCTTCATGGACGCCATGATCGTCGAGCACGGCGTACGCCCCACGGAACTGGCCGGCGGCCTGTGGATGGACGAGGCCTGCCTCGAACAACTCCACCACGAAGGCCACGTCATAGGCCTGCACAGCCACACACACCCGACGCGCCTGGCCCGGCTAAGCCCGGCGGAGCAGCGCCAGGAGTACGAGCAGAACTTCTACCTGCTGGCCGCCTTGCTGGGCGAACGCCCGCGGTCCATGAGCCACCCGTGCAACAGCTACGACACCCACACGCTGCACATCCTGCGGGACCTGGGCGTGCAACTGGGCTTCTGCAGCAACGCCGCCGCCCCCGGCACCCCTCTTGAAATGCCCCGGGACGACCATGCGAACGTGCTGCGCGACATCCACCGCGCCGCCTGAGGCCTGGCCTTACTCCGCCTGCGTCGGCTGTCGGCTGGTGACGTCTTCCCACTCCGTGTGGAACGGGCCGCCCTGCTTGTCCGTGCGGAGGTAGGTGTGGGCGCCGAAGAAGTCGCGCTGCGCCTGGATGAGGTTGGCCGGGAGTTTCTCGCTGCGATAGCTGTCGTAGTACGCCAGGCTGCCCGAGAAGCCTGGGACGGGAACGCCTTGCTCCACCGCAAGCTTTGTCACGCGACGCCACGCCTCCTGCCGGCGGGCGATGGCCTCCTTGAACCGCTCGGCCAGCAGCAGGTTCGGGCTGTCCGGGTTCTCGTTCATCGCCTTGGTGATGTCGTTCAGGAAGACCGCCCGGATGATGCATCCGGCACGCCAGATCTCCGCGACATGGTTCATCCGCAGGCCAAAGTCGTAGGCCTTGTCCGCCGCGGCCAGCAGGGTGAAGCCCTGGGCGTAGCTGCAGATCTTGCTGCAGTAGAGCGCCGCCCGCACGTCGTCGATCAACTGCTGCTTGTCGCGGTCGTAAGGCCGGTTTACGCCGGCGCGGGCGTTGGGCCCGGCCAGTTCACGTGCCGCCTTGATGCGCTGGTCCTTGTGTGCCGAAAGCGTGCGGGCGTCGACCGCCGCGGAAATCGTCGGCACGGCCACGCCCAGCTCCATTGCCGCGATGACCGTCCAACGCCCGGTGCCCTTCTGGCCCGCCGAGTCCAGGATCAGCTCGACCAGCGGCTCACCGCCGGAGTCTTCGTTGCGGAAGTTGAGAATCTTGGCGGTGATTTCGATGAGAAAGCTCTTGAGGTCGTCGCCCTGGTTCCACTCGGCAAAGACGTCGGCCAGCTCGGCGTTCGTCAGCCCGCCGACGTGCTTGAGCAGGTCGTAGCTCTCGGCGATGAGCTGCATGTCGCCGTACTCGATTCCGTTGTGCACCATCTTGACGAAGTGCCCGCTGCCGCCGCGGCCCAGGTAGGTGACGCATGGCTCGCCGTCCTCGGGGGCTTTGGCGGCGATCTTCTTGAGGATATCTTCGACGTCCTGGTAGCTCTCCTCGGTGCCGCCGGGCATGAGGCTCGGGCCCCATAGCGCCCCCTCTTCGCCGCCGGAGACGCCCATGCCGAAGAAGCTCAGGCCGGTCTCCTGGTAGTCCTTGGCCCGGCGTTCGGTGTCGGTGTAGAGGCTGTTGCCGCCGTCGATGACGATGTCGCCCGGCTCGAGCAGCGGCTTTAAGTCGTTCAGCACGTAGTCGACGGGGTTGCCCGCCTTGACCATGACCAGGATCCGCCGCGGGCGTTCCAGTAGCCCGACGAATTCCTCGTAGGTCGCCCCCATCTTGATGTTCCTGCCCGGGTTGTCCGTGAGGAAGTCTTCGGACTTGCTCGTCGTCCGGTTGTAGACGGCGATGGGGTACCCGTTGCGCTCGATGTTGAGCGCGAGGTTGCGACCCATGACTTCCAGACCAATGACGCCGAATTTCTGAGTGCTCATGCTCCCGCCGATTAGGCGCTAACGCCGGGCGCGAGGCAACTGGCGATACCGGCCGTGACACACCGGAGGTGAAGCCCATCCCGGCAGAGGGAGGACAAGAATGCCACAAAGATCACACACAGGAAGCGGCCACAGAGGGATGCACGGGATCCAAGCCTCTTTGCGGCCCGTGTGCCCGTAGGTCCTGACGACCGGCCGAAGAAGCGTCGCGTTCTTCGGCTCGTGCCCGGTTAGTCCTCGACGATGGTTTCGCGGACGACTTCTTCGATCGTCGTGATGCCATCGTAAATGAGCCGCAGGCCCGCCTGGCGCAGGGTGCGCATGCCGCGTTTTTTGGCCTCTTCGCGGAGCACCTGGGTGCTGGCGCGGGCGACGATCATGTCACGCATGTCGTCATCGAGGGTCATCATCTCGAAGATGCCGTTTCGGCCCCTGTAGCCGGTGATGTTGCAGGCGTCGCAACCCTTGCCGTAGTAGAACGCCCTGCCCTGCACGTCGTCGGGCGTGAGGCCCAGCTCCATGAGCTGTTCAAGGGCCGGGGTGTACTCCGTCTTGCAGCTGCTGCAGATCCTGCGAACCAGCCGCTGCGCGATGACGCCCTCGAGCGTGGCGGTAACCAGGAACGGCTCCATGCCGAGGTCGAGAAGTCGCGCGATGGAACTGGGCGCATCGTTCGTGTGCAGCGTGCTGAAGACCAGGTGGCCCGTCAGCGAGGCCTGCACGGCGATCTCGGCGGTTTCGCGGTCGCGAATTTCGCCGATCAGGATGATGTCCGGGTCCTGACGCAGCATCGAGCGGAGGATTCGGCCGAACGTCAGGTCGATGCCGGTGTTGATCTGGCACTGGACGATGCCGTCAATGTCGTACTCGACCGGGTCCTCGGCGGTGATGAGCTTGGTGGCCGGGTCGTTGAGTTCGCGCAGCGCCGAGTAGAGCGTGGTGGTTTTACCCGAGCCGGTCGGGCCGGTGACGATAACGATGCCGTTGGGCCGGCTGATGAGCGAGCGGACGGTGGTCAGTTCGTCGTCCTGCAGGCCGATCTTGTCCAGGTCGAGGCTCACGTTACTTCGGTCCAGCACACGCATGACGACGCTTTCGCCGAACATCGTGGGGAGCACCGACACGCGGAGGTCGACCGGCTGGTTGTTGACGTTCAGTTCGATTCGCCCGTCCTGTGGCATGCGCCGCTCGGCAATGTCCAGGTTCGCCATGACCTTGATTCGGCTCGAAATGGCCGCGGCGATGTGGCTCGGCGGCGGCATCATCTCGTACAGCACGCCGTCGATGCGGTAGCGCATCTTGAACTCGTCCTCGAACGGCTCGAAGTGGATGTCCGAAGCTTTGTCCTTGATCGCCTGAAGGAGCACCAGGTTGATGAGCTTTTTGACCGGCGAACTCTCCGCAGCGTCCTTGAGCGCATCCAGGTCGATGGACTCGCCGCGGTTCTTCAGGTCGGCCAGCGATGCATCACCCTCAAACTCGCCCAACACCGTCGAGAGGCCCTCGGCGGCGGCGTTGTAGTGCTTGGCGAGCTGCTTTTCGATCAGTGCCGCGTCGCCGATCCGCGCGGTGACCTCGAACCCCATGAGCGAACGAAGGTCATCCAGAGCGCGGAAGTTGTCCACGCTGGCCATCGCCACCACGAGGCGGTTCTTGTCCTTGTCGTACTTCAGCGGGAGGACTTTGTTGGTCTGCGCGATCTGTGCGGGGACGGCCTTGATCGCCTCCTCATCCACCTTCACGGTCGCAAGGTCGACAAGCTCGTAACCCTTCTGGGCGGCGACGGCGATGTTCACGTCCGACTCGGTCGCGTAGCCGAAGTCGATCAGGATTCGGCCGAGCGGGGTGCTCTTGGCCTTGTTCTTCTGGAAGTTGAGCGCTTCGACGACCTGCTCGCGCGTGACCTTGCCCATCTTGGTGAGGACGCGCCCGAGCGGGCGGCCCTTGAGCTGATCGATCGGCGGGAGGCCGCCGGACGGCGCGGGTGCTGGAGCTGCTTGCGTCATTACGTCTCTCCGGTCAGTGACAGAATCGTCAGCTGGTCAACAGGTCAGTGTTTCAGTCGATGCACGGCTTGGCATTCATCGCTTGTCATTCACCGCTTGGCATTCATCGCTTGGCATTCATCGCCGCCAGCCGGGCGCGGTTGGCTGCGACACGGGCGGCCTGGTCGTCGTCGCCGGCCCCGCCGCCGTTGCCGTTAGCCGCGGGCGCTCCGGCACCACCGGCCTCCTCGGCCTCGGCGAGCAATGCCTCATCCTCGGTGACCGCGTCGAGGCCTGCCTTGCGAAGGCGGTCGACCATCGCCGCGGGGTTCTTGCTCTTGTCGACGGTCTCCTCCTGGCTGATCTTCCCGGCCATGAAGAGCATGTACAGGTTGTCGTCCAGCAGCTGCATGCCGTAACGCTTGCCCGTCTGGATGTCCGAGTCGATGCGGAAGGTCTTGTTGTCGCGGATCAGGTTCTGAATCGAGGGGGTCACGTACATGAACTCGTACGCCGCAACCATGCCCTCGGAATCGACCCGGGTACACAACGCCTGGCTGAGCACGGCAATCAGGTTGTTCGCCAACTGCACGCGGACCTGCTCCTGCTGGTCCGTCGGGAAGGCGTCGATGATGCGGTTGATTGTGCTGGCGGCACCGGACGTGTGCAGTGTGCCGAAAACAAGGTGGCCCGTTTCCGCGGCGGTGATGGCACTGCCGATCGTCGCCAGGTCACGCATTTCACCGACGAGGATCACGTCCGGGTCCTGTCGCAGCGCACGGCGGAGCGCCTCGGAGAAGCTGGGCACGTCCACACCGATCTCACGCTGCACGACGATCGACTTCTTGTGCGGGTGATAATACTCGACCGGGTCTTCCATCGTGATGATGTGGCGGTCGAAGTTCTCGTTGATGTAGTTGATCATCGCCGCCAGCGTGGTGGTCTTGCCCGAGCCGGTCGGGCCGGTCACCAGGAAGATGCCGCGGGGGCGACGGCAGATCTGCTCGGCCATCTTCGGCAGGCCGATCTGATCGAACGTCAGGATGGTGTTCGGAATCCGCCGGAGCACCATCGAGCAGTTGCCGCGCTGTTTGAAGACGGCCACGCGGAAGCGTGCCTCGTCGCCGTACGCGAAGCCGAAGTCGCCCGAGCCGGTCTCCTCGTACTCCTGCTGGATACGCTCCGGCGTGATCGCCTTCATCAGCGAGATGGTGTCCTCGGGTTCGAGCACCTTCGTCTGCAGCTCGCGCATCTTGCCGTTGAGGCGGAGCGTCGGTGCCTTGCCGACGGCGATGTGTAAGTCCGAAGCCTTGCGCTTGACCACGGTGTCAAGCAAACGGTCGATCTGCATCGTTGCCATACGTCACTCGCTTTGCTTACGTCGACGCGACAGGCGTCGTCTGGTGTACGAACCCTCGGCCCGCCGGCTCGGCCGACCGTCATGAGACTACTGGTTGACCAGGCCTTCGATCTGCGCGACTTTCACGATCTCCTCGGCCGTCGTGATGCCGTTGAGCACCTTGATCTTCCCGTCCGACAGCAGCGTCTTCATGCCGCTGGCGATGGCCGCCTTGCGGATCTTGTTCGTCGGGGCGCGGTCAAAGGCCAGTTCGCGGATCTGGTTGTTCATCAGCATCATCTCGAAGATGGCCAGCCGGCCGTGGAAGCCGGTGCCGCCACACTCGTCGCAGCCGCGGGCCTTGTAGAGCGTACGGTCCTGCAGGTCGCGCTCGGTGATGCCGGTCAGCTTGAGCATCGCCCAGTCCGGGTCCTTGTTCGGCTGCTTGCAGTTGTTGCACAGCTTGCGCACCAGCCGCTGGGCCAGCACCGCCTGAATGGCCGAGGCCACCAGGAACGGCTTGAGGCCCATGTCGATCAAACGCGTGATGG
The DNA here is from genome assembly GCA_050329715.1 of Phycisphaerae bacterium. Taxonomy (GTDB): domain Bacteria; phylum Planctomycetota; class Phycisphaerae; order Tepidisphaerales; family Tepidisphaeraceae; genus DAIOTR01. Next base: position 15,825 of record JBHJOM010000137.1, on the reverse strand, counting down.
CGCTTGGCGCATCGTTCGTGTGCAGCGTACTGAAGACCAGGTGACCCGTGAGTGCCGCCTGGATGGCGACCTCGGCCACCTCCAGGTCGCGAATCTCACCGACCAGAATGATGTTGGGTGCCTGACGCAGCATCGCACGAAGAATCTTGGCGAAAGACAGCCCGATTGCGTCGCGGACCTGGCACTGGTTGATGCCGGCGAAGTTGTACTCCACCGGGTCCTCGGCGGTGATGATCTTCTTGTCCGGGCGGTTGAGGATGTTCAGCGCGCCGTACAGCGTGGTCGTCTTGCCGGAACCAGTCGGGCCGGTCACCAGGAAGATGCCGTTGGGCCGCTTGATGATGTTCATGAAGACCTTGTAGTCCTCCTCCTCGAACCCGATGTTCTCCAGGCCGATCTTCACGTTGTCAGGCCGCAGAATACGCAGCACGACGCTCTCGCCGTGGTAGGCCGGAAGGCTGCTGACGCGGAAGTCGATCTGCTGGTTGTCCACCTTCAGCTTGATGCGCCCGTCCTGCGGCAGCCGCTTCTCGGCGATGTCGATGCCGGCCATGATCTTCAACCGGCTGATCAACGGGCCCTTCATCCGCAGGGGGATCTTGTCGCGCTCCACGCACTCGCCGTCGATGCGGTAGCGGACCTTCACGCGGTCCTTCATCGGCTCAATGTGAATGTCGCTCGCCCGTGCCCGGCACGCCTCGGCGATCATCGCCTGCACCAGCTTGATGACCGGTGCCTGCGTCGGGTCCTGTGCGTCCTCGCCCATGCCGTCCAGGTCGACCGACTTGTCGATCGACTTGTCCAGGCTCTTGTCCATCGACTTGTCGACCGAGCTGCCCAGCCGGTCGATCGTCTTGTCCATCGTCTTGTCGATGGTGTGGCTCGCGGACGTGTCGAACAACTGGTCGATCACCTGCTTGATGCGCCCCTTGGGCGCCAGAACCGTCCGCACTTCCTTGTTCAGGCGGAACCGGAGGATGTCGAGCATCTCCAGGTCAAGCGGGTCGCTGATGGCCACCTTCAGCCGGCCGTTCTCCGTGCCCACCGGCAGGATCAGGTACTTGCGCATCAGCTCGTCTGGAATCTGGTTGACCGCGCCCGGCGGGACGCTGTTCTTGTCCAGGTCGACGTACTCCATGTTGTGCTGGGTCGCCAAAGCCTTGTAGACCTGGCTCTCCGGGCAGACCTTCATGTCCACCAGGGCCTCACCGAGTCGCATCCGCTTGTCCTTGGCGTGCTGCAGGGCCTTTTCGATCTCACGAGGGTTGACCACGCCCCAATCGACCAGGATCTCGCCGAGCTTCTTCTGCTTACGTGCCATGGTGTGTCCTCTTGTACGTCTTTCGGGCTACGGCTCGTGGCACGTCCGGCTTCGCCGGAAAGCCGTCGCGGCCGCGGCCAGGGTCGGGGTCGGGGTCGGGGTCGGTCCCTCGCCCCTGCTTGCGGGCGGGGTGCCGGCTGTCGCCCGGGCGGGCAGGCCGGCGGTACTTCCGCCACGTCTACGACGCCTGATACGTTTACGGCCACGGGCGTCCGCCGGTTCCGTGGCCTACCGATGTAAGGTTAACGCACCGGCCAGTTCCCCACAAAGCATTAACTCCCGCCGACCCGTCGAACGACGATCCCGCAGCGCAGCGGCGTAGCAGCGGCGGCCGGCCGGCCGGCAGCGGGCCGTGCCGCTGCCGGTGCGGTGCGCCTCAGTTTTCACCGCTTTCATCATTCGCCGTCATGAAGCTGCTCTCCCCCCGCCCGCGAAATCCTGATCACAGCTGCGGCGATGCCGCCGGCACACTTCGCATCTCTCTCCCCGGAGGACCTTCACATGCCCGACTCGCTATCGCCCCTTCAGTTCGCCGTCACCTACAACCTCATGTCGATGGCCGTGGCGACACTCGCCGGTGCCGCCATCTACTTCTTTGCCAGCCCCGGCGTCGGCAAGACGCACAAGCCGGCGATGCTCGTCTCGGGCGTCGTCTGCGCGATCGCCGCATACCACTACTACCGCATCGCCGGGAGCTTCGAGGCCGCCTACCCGCTCGTCAGCGGCGTCTATACCGCCTCGGAAGTGCCGTTCAACAACTTCTACCGCTATGCAGACTGGCTCATCACCGTGCCACTGCTCATGGTCGAGCTCATCGCCGTGCTGACGCTCGCCCCGAAGGAAAAGCGGAACCTGTTCATCAGCCTCGTCTTCCTCTCCGCCGCGATGATTCTGCTGGGCTACCCCGGCGAGGTGAGCACCAGCCCCGGCGTCATCTGGACGTTCTTCGTCCTCTCCATGATCCCGTTCCTGGCGATCCTGGGCATCCTCTTTACCCGGATCAGCGCCAACCTCCCGCTGCAGGCACCCAAGGCCCGCGGCCTGGTGAACCTGGCCCGCTGGACGGTCGTCGTCACGTGGAGCTTCTACCCGATCGCTTACATCCTCGGGAAACTGAGCCCGGAGTCGCCCGCCGCCTTCACCGCGCTGCAGGCCGGCTACACCATCGCCGACATGACCGCCAAGGCCGGCTTCGGCGTGGTGATCTACCTCATCGCCCGGGCACAGACCGAGGCCGAGGAGGCGACTGCGACGCAGCCGGTCACCACGTCCACACCCCGGAACGCCGGCATCCCGGTCAACGCCGGCTGATGCGGCTCGGTCGATACCGCACGGCGGCGGTGCGGGCCGCCGTGCGGATTGTCACACGATTCGGGTGTCGTTCCGGCGGCGGCCTGCGTCAAAGCGTCGTGTAGCTCATCTACCAAACCTGTCCGAGGTCTGTCGCCACCACGCGTGTCTGGTGCTGGCGGCACCCAACCCTGCCCTTCCGCCGGTCGGGCGCATCGCTTGCTACGCGGCAATAACCCGCCGGACGCCGGCGGCCCCCCGACCGTCGCGGCCGTACCAGGAGCAGGCCCATGGAAGATCATCTGCCCATCGTCATCGTCGGTGCAGGATGTGCCGGCCTGAGCCAGGCCGTCCACCTCCTCGAGGCAGGGGTCACCCGGCCCATCCACCTCATCGACGGCCGCCTCTGCTTCGACCGCGACCGCACCTGGTGCGGCTTCTCCACCCGCCCGCACCCCTTCGACGCCTGCACGACGCACACCTGGGACGCCTGGCGTGTCAGCGACACGGAGGCCACCGCCACCGCAAAGCCCAAACGCTATCGCTACGCCCACATCCCCGCCGACCGCTTCTACGAAAACGCCCTGTGCCGTCTGCGCGACGCGGTCAACGTCAAGCTCACCCTCGGCACCCAGGTGGATCAAGTCGTCGACGCCGGCACCCACGCCGTTGTCGTTCTGGCGGACGGCCGACGCTTCAACGCCGGCCTGGTGCTCGACAGCCGCCCGCTCGGCATGGACGCGTTCCTCGGCGAGAAGTTCGACGTCTGCCTCTTCCAGCAGTTCGTCGGGTTGCACGTCCGGGCGGCTTCAGACGTCTTCGAGCCCGGCCACGTCGAGATGATGGACTTCCGCGTCGAGCAGGCCGGGGCGATTCGCTTCGTCTACGTCCTGCCCTACTCCCCGACCGAAGCCCTCATTGAGGCTACGGCCTTCTACGAGCGGCCCCGGTCGTTCGACGACCTGGAGAACGTCGCCCTGCAGTACGCGCTCGCCCGCCACGGTCTGGAGCGGCCCAGTGTGCTGCACCGCGAACGCGGCCTCATCCCGATGAGTACCGCTACGATCGAGACGCGTCCGGCGACACGTGTCATCCGCATCGGCCTGGCCGGCGCAGCGGCCAAGCCGAGCACAGGCTACGCCTTCGGGCACATTCAGGCGGCGTCGGCGGCACTCGCCCGGGATATCGCGCTCGGCCTGCCGGCCGTGGCCCTTACCGCGCCGAAGCACCGCCGCGCGACGAGTACTTTCCTTGACCGCGTCTTCCTCTGCTACCTCCGCCGACACCCGGAGCGTGCGCCGGCACTCTTCACCCGCATCTTCGCCCGGTGCAACGCCGACGCCGTGGCCCGCTTCCTGACCGATGCCGGAGGCGTGACCGACGACCTGCGTATGATCAGCGCGATGCCCAAGTGGCCGTTCATAATGGAGGCCTGCCGCAGTTGGAGAACCTGGACCCGATGGCCCGCCCTGCTGAACAACCTGAGACACCCCGCCGCCTCGACCTCGCCCGAGCCCGAGCCGGCCACGCGGTAGCGGCACTGCCCGTGACATGGTTCCTGTTGGCGGCCCTGCTTGCGCTTTCGCCGCTTTCACTCACGTTGCAACTTACGCTGCTTCTGGCCGGGGTCGCGCTGTTGGGCATGCCGCACGGCGCGATGGACCACCGCGTGGGCGAGCGCGTGCTCAGGCCGCTCGTCGGCGGTGCGTGGCCGGCGCTGTTCGCCGTCGGCTATCTGGGCCTGGCCGGCGGCGTGGTGCTGGTGTGGCAGGTCGCACCGTACACCACGCTCGTGGCGTTTCTGGGCATCTCGGCAGTGCACTTCGGCCTCGGCGACGTGGAGGGGCTACGAGGTTCGAGAACCTGGCTCGGCTTCGAGGCGGTGGCCCGCGGGTGCGTGCCGGTGTTGCTGCCGGTGGCGTTCTGGCCGGTGCAGGTGGCGGAGCTTTTCAGTTGGGTCCTCCCGCCGGGGCGGTTCGTGGCACATGAAACGCTCGCCGCCGTGGCCCCGTGGCTGGCCTGGCCGGTGCTCGCCGGGGCGGCGGCCGTGGCCGCCGTCTGTGCCGCCCGCCGACGCTGGCAGACGTCGCTGGAGGTCCTCACGCTCGGCGTCTCGGCCTACCTGCTGCCGCCGCTGGCGGCATTCACGCTCTACTTCTGCCTGTGGCACTCGGCCCGGCACCTGCTGGACCTGGCTGCCTGGCGTGGCGACGGCGACGTCCGCCGCGGCACGCCGCGACTGCTCCGCGAGGCCGTCCCGATGACACTGCTGACCCTCGCCGCCATGGCCGTGGCCGCCGTGTACCTGCTGCCGGGCTACGGCATCCCGGCGACCCTCGTGCACGTGACGTTCGTCGCCCTCTCGGCCCTCACCGCGCCGCACATGCTCCTGACCGCCTGGGCCCACGCCAAACCACCGCCGACGCCGCCGCTTGATTCGTCCGCGACGGTTAAGCATCTTGCTGGCCGTGCCGCCGCCTTCCCTCCTGCCTGAGCCCTCGCCCCCCTCCAACAGCCCCGCCGTGCTCGTGGCCGGCGCGTTCGTGCCCGGCGTGGCGCTGGGATTTGCGCTTCCCGTCGCGCCGGGCCTCTACACGCTGCTGTCGGCACTCGCCGCGGTGCTCGGGTTGCTCGTCCTGATCCGCCATCGCATCGGCGGGTTGCTGCTGCTTGCGGCGTTCCTGCTGGCCGGCGTCGCCCTGCTGCAGACGGACCGCCACCACTTCGCCGACCATGAGATCGGCTTGTTCACGACCGAGCGGCCGCGGCTTGCCCGCGTCGAGGCGGTGCTGCTGGACGCCCCGCGTCTTGCCCGGCCCGCCGGCTCGAACGTGGGCATCCTGCCGAGTTGGTATGTCGTCGATGCGCGTGTCGAGCAGGTGTTGACGACCGACGGCTGGGTACCCGCCGAGGGCCGCATTTCCGTACGCATCGGCGAGCCGCACCCGCTTCTGTCGGCCGGTACGCGGCTGCGGATGCTGGGCATGCTCACCCGGCCGGAGGCGGCGCGGAACCCCGGGCAGTTCGACTGGGCCGAGCACCACCGCCGCGACCGCGTGCTGGCGACCCTGGCCGTGGGGGACGCCGACCACGTTCAGGTGCTGGCCGACCCCGAGCCCGGCTGGCTGGCGGCACCGCGGCTTCAAGTGCGGAGGTGGTTGGCCGCCGGCTTCGACGACGAGAACGCCGTGGAACTGGCGACGTTGCGCATGCTGATGCTGGGCGACTCGGCGGGCGAGGCACAGGAGGTCCGCGACGCCTTCCGCCGCGGCGGCACGGCCCACCACCTGGCGATCAGCGGCATGCACGTGGCCGTGCTCGGCGGGCTGGTGCTCGTCGTCTGTCGGCTGCTCCGCATGAGCATGCCGGCGGCGTGGGTCGCCTCGGTGCTCTTCGTGCTGGCATACGGCCTGATGACCCACCTGGGCCCCGCCGTCGTCCGCGCGATGGTCCTCTGGACCGTCGCCGGCGTGGGCCTCCTGAGCGGCCGGTGGCCCCGGGCGCTGCAGTTGCTGGCCGTCGCGGCCGTCGTGAGCCTTGCGATCAACCCGCAGGACATCGCCGGTGCAGGCTTTCAGCTCTCCTACGGCGTGGTGCTCGCGCTGATCGTACTGTCGCCACGGCTGCACCGGCTGCTGACGGGCGAGACGGCCCCCGACGCCCCCGCCCGCCCGCCGACCACCTGGGAGCGCCTCGCCCGCCGCGGCGACTCGAAGCTCGGCGCGCTCGCGGCGGCGTCCGTCACCGCGTGGCTCGCGTCATTGCCACTGGTCGCGTTGCACTTTTCGCAGGGCCACCCGTGGGCCGCGGTCTTCTCCATCCTCCAGGCGCCGGTGGTGCTGGCGGCACTTGTCACCGGGCTGCTGAAGGTCGTGTGTACGGCCGTGCTGCCGGCCACCGCGCCGTGGCAGGCGGACGTCGCCGCGGGCGTCACCAGGTTCATGAACGACGTGGCCGTCTGGCTCGGGTCGGCCCCTTTCGCCGAGGTGCCGCTGCCGCCGCCGGCCGTCTGGCTGGTCGGAGCCTACTACCTGCTTCTGACGGCGGCGTGGCCCGCCTCCTGGCTGCGCCTGCCGACGGCCAAGGCCCTGGCCGGGCTCGGCGTCGCCGGTTGCGTCGCCGCGATGTTCCTCTGGCCGCTGGCAGGGCCCGCCGCCAGCGCCTCGGCCGGGCACAAAGCGTCCGTCGACACCGAAACACGCAACGGGCGGCTGACACTCACGATGCTTTCGGTCGGTGCCGGCCAGTGCGTGGTGGTGCAGACGCCCGGCGGCAAGCGGGTCATGTTCGACGCCGGCAGCCTCTACCAGAACCAGCTCTACCGCAACGTGATCGCCCCGTGGGCCCGGGTCGGCGGCATCGTCGCACTGGACATGCTCGTACTCAGCCATGCGAACTTCGACCACTTCTCCGCCGCCGCGGACGTCGCCCGGGGTATGCGCGTCCGCGAGGTTTACCTCGGCGTAGGCTTCGAGACACACGCCAGTGGCAACGCCCCGGCCCGGCAGGTGCTCGCGGAACTGGCCGCCCTCGAACTGCCGCCCCGCAGCCTTCGCGCCGGTGATCGCCTTCCGCTGGACACCCGCACGACGCTCCATGTGCTCTGGCCGCCCGACCCGTCGAAAGAGTCGAGGGACGAAGCCGCGCCCGGTCTTTCAGGCAATGACGCATCGCTCGTCTTGATCCTGGAGAGCCCCGGCGGGCGGGTGCTGTTCACCGGCGACATCCAGCAGGATGCCATGGCGGCACTGCTCGAAGCCGGGCATGACCTCCGGGCCGACGTTCTTATCGCCCCACACCACGGCAGTGCCGAGTCGGCGACGGGCGACTTCCTCGCCGCCGTGCGGCCGAAAGTCGTGCTCGTCAGCGACGACCGGCAGCTCTCGGCCAAGCAAAAGCGGTTCGACCGGCTGGTCGCGGAGGTACTTCCGGGCACGCGACTTTATCGGACGCACGCCTACGGCGCACTGCACCTGAGCCTCGAACCCGGGCAGGAGCCGAGCATTCAGGCGTTCCAGAGCGGCCGATAAGCCCGCCGATGGGCGGCTGATCGGATTATCACACGCTGAAGGTGCCCCGTTTTATTTGCAACCGCTATGCACCGCAGTTAGCATCCACATCCGTCGAACAGCGGTGAGTGCCTCGGCCCGCGTAAACCACGCTGCCGCAGCCTTTAACCGACGATCGACGTCATCCGTCCCGGGCATGGTCCCGGGCGGGTTTGTCCGGCACGAGGCGCCGTGAACCACCTGCGGGTGTCGAGCGGCGTGTCATGCTCCGGCGGAGGCGGGTAACACGACGGCGGTTCGGGCTGCACCCCTTGCGGGTTCTTTCCGAGTCGCAAGCGCGTTGCCCGGCGGTGCACCTTCGGGTGCATTCGGGTAGCAAGCCGCTTTCCGGTCCGCACGAGGATACATCAGGATCTTCAGCCAAGTTTGTCCTTCCCGCAGATGTACCGCTCACCCGCATCCTTCGATCTCCCGGCCCGACACGCTAGGCGTGCCTCGGCGTCGTGAATCGTTCGGTACGGCGCCAACGGCATCGCGGCCTTCCGTAAGGAGGAGCGTCGTGTCTGAGCAAACCCAGACGTCTATTGTTCGCCGCGAGTCGACTGTTTTATCGTCGAACCGGTTTCGTTCCCTCGCCCTGACTGCCGCCGTCGCCCTGGCGATGCCCGTCCTGCCGGACGTCACGCCGGCCGTTTTCGGTCAGGAGTTGCGCATCGGCGGGAACCCCGCCGGCGAGGCCCGCCTGGCCTCGGCCGCAGCCCCGATGGACATGTCCGACGCCGACCTGCTCGAACTGGGCCGGCAACAGCTCCGCGAGCAGCGGTATGAAGAGGCCGTCGCTACCCTTCAGCGGGTCGACACCCAGGCCATCGAAGATGCCGACGCCGAGTCTCTGCGTCAGCTCCTGAGCCAGGCGACCGGCGCCGCCCAGAGTCGCCGCGAGGCCCGCGCCGACTTCGCCCGCGGCGAGGAACTGCTGGGCCAGAACCAGCCCGTCGAAGCCATCAACGCTTACGCCGACGCCGTGAACAACGAGTTCGCCGACGCCGGAACCCGCGCCAAGGCCCGCGAGCAGATCGCCGTCGCCGTCGCCATGCTCGAAGCCGGAGGCGTCGAGCTTCCGGGCCTCTACAACGAAGCCAAGGCCGATTACGAAGCCGAACGCTTCGAAGCCGCCGAGCGAAAGTTCACCGCACTGGCCGCCGCCGGGTTCAATGCACCCCCCTTCAACCGCAGCCCGGGCGACTACCTTGGCCGCATCGCCGAGGAGACGCGGCAGCGTAACGCCCCCGCAAACGCACGCGGCGGCGCACCCGCCCAGCAGGCCGCCCCCGGTGCCGAGGCATACGCCCGCGGCGTCGAAGCCTACGAAGCCCAGAATTACGCCGCCGCCCGCTCGGCCTTTCTCGAGTCGGTCCGTGCCGGCTACCAGCGTCAGGCCTTCGAGGTCGACGCGGTCACTTACCTGGCCCGCATCGACGGAATCATGAACCCGCAGGTGCGCGACGCCTTCGCCGCCGCCCCAGCACAGCAACAGACGACGCCCGACACCAATGCCGGTGACGAGGCAACCGATACCCCGTCGGCGGACGAGCAGGCGACGGACGCACAGGCGACGGACGCACAGGCCATGGCCCCCGCCGGCGAAGAGTTGGCCGGCAGCCAGCCGGCCGGCGACGAGCCAGTCGGCGACGAGCCGGCCGGCGACGCCGCGGAGGGCCGCAGCGTCTTCGAACAGGCCGTGGCGCAGTACCGCGCCGGTGAATTCGATGCCGCGGAGTTGAATTTCAAGCGTGCCGCCCGAATGGGCTACCAGCCTGCGGACCCGCTGATGGACGGGCCGGTGACGTACCTGCTTCGGATCGACCGGCTGCGTAACGAAGCCGCCCGCCCGCCCGAGGCCGTGACCGTCGCCCAGGTGCCGGACGACACCGCTGCCAACGAAACCCCGGCCGCCGACGCTCAGGCCGCACAGGCCGACCGCAGCCTAGCCGCCGCCGCCGAGGCGGAGCGCCTCGCCCGGCAGCAACGTGCCGAAGAGGCCCGCCGGCTCGTGGACCGTGCCCGGCAGGCGCAGCAGAACCAGCAACTGGCCCGCGCCACCGAGTTGTACGCCCAGGCGATTCAGCTCGACCCGGACAACGAAGCGGCCGCCACCGGCTACGCCCGCGTGCTGGAGCTTCAAGGCCTTTCTCCTCAGCAACCGGGTCTGGCGGACGTCGCCGGCCAGGACTTCATCATCCAACAGAGGCTGGTGCGTGACATCGTCGATACCCGGCTCGGCCAGGCGACGCGTGAGATCACGCAGAACGATTTTGACGCCGCCCGCGTTTCCGTCGATCGGGCACTGGTGACGGTGGAAGCCAACCAGTCGATCTTCAGCCCGCAGGAGTACCAGAGCCTCCGCCAGCGGATCGAACAGAGCCGCGCCACGCTTACCCAGGCGCAGGCCTCGTTCCAGCAGCAGCAGGCCGCCGCCGCGAGGGAGGCCGCCCTGCGTGACGAGGACATCGCCGTCCGCGCCGCCGACGAACAGCGGCGTGAGACGCTCACTCGGCTGGTCGGGCAGGCCCGGGAGTTTGTCGAGCGTCAGCAGTTCCGCGAGGCCCTCTCGACGGTCGAGCAGATCTTGCAGATCGACCCGAGCAACAGCTACGCCCTGGGCGTCCGCCCCTTGCTCATCGACCGCGTCAACCTCTTCGAGCAGCGCAACTTCCGCGAGCAAAGGGCCATCGAAAACGTTCGGATCTTCACCGAAGCGATCGAAAAGGAGATCCCCTACTCCGACCCGCTGCGTTACCCGACGGACTGGCCGGACCTTGTCGAGCGGCGCGAGGAGACCGTCCGTTTCGAACGTGGCGACTCGGCCATCGACAGCCAGTTGCTCGCACTTCTTGAAAGGCAGCTCACCGAGGAAGTGCAGTTCGAGAACGTCTCCCTCCGCAACGCGATTCAGTACGTGCGTGACGTGTCGCAGGCGAACATCTTCGTGAACTGGAACGCGCTGAACCGCGACCTGCAGATCACCGAAGAGACGCCCGTCAGCCTCAACCTCCGCAACGTGACCGTGCGGACACTGCTTACAAAGATCCTGGAGTCGGCGGACAACCGCATCGCCTTCACCCCGGACAACGGCGTCATCACGGTCAGCACCCGGGACGAGCTTGCCGAAAACACAATCACTCAGGTCTTTGACATCCGCGACCTGATCATCGACGTGCCCGACTTTACGGAAGTGCCCACCTTCGACGTCAGCCAGAACGCCCAGTCGGGCGGCGGCGGCGGCGGCGGCGGCAACCTCTTCGACGGCGGCGGCTTCGCCGATGAAGAGGACTCCGATGCCCCCACCCGCGCCGAACTCGTCGACCAGATCATCCTGCTCATCCAGGAGACCATCGACTCCAACAGTTGGCGCGACAACGGCGGCACCATCGGATCCCTCCGCGAGCTCAACGGCCAGCTCATCGTCACGCAGACGCCCGAAAACCTCACCCGCCTCAGCGGCCTGCTCGAACAGCTGCGTGAGACCCGCGCCATCCAGGTCAGCATCGAAGCCCGCTTCCTGACCGTTCAGCGGAACTTCCTCGAGGACATCGGCGTCGACTTCGACTTCGCCTTCAACCTCGACGGAACGACCGTTGCCGACGCGGCCGCCGGCGAAACCGGCATCAGCCCAATCGTCGTCGATAACAACACGTCGGAATTCACCAACGCCAGCGGTCTGAGCACGGGCGTCGCCGGCTCCCTGGCCGACTCGTTCAGCACCCCGAACCTCTCCACGCAGATCACCGCCTTCCTGGACGACTTCCAGGCGAACCTGATCCTGCGTGCCACCCAGGCCGCCCAGAATTCGACACAGCTTTCGGCACCCCGCGTCACGCTCTTCAACGGCCAGCGGGCGTTCGTCTTCGTCGGCACGTTCCAGCCGTACGTCTCGGACCTGGACCCGGTCGTCGGCGACGGTGCCGTCGCCCAGGACCCGCAGATCGACACGCTCACCAGCGGCGTCATCCTCGACGTGCAGGCGACCGTCTCCTCCGACCGCAAGTACGTCACGCTCACCCTCCGCCCGAGCCTCAACCGCGTCGTCGAAATCGAAACCTTCACCATCGGCGGCAACTTCATCACCGGCGGTGGCGTCACCGGTGGCGACGGCGGTATCGGTGTCGGGCAGCCGATCTTCTCCTCCGGCTTCATCCAGCAGCCCGTCGTCGAGTCGATCCTCATCCGCACCACCGTCAGCGTGCCAGACGGCGGCACGCTCCTGCTCGGCGGGCAGACCGTCAGTGCCGAGATCGAACGCGAGAGCGGCGTGCCCGTACTCAGCAAGGTGCCGTTCCTCAAGCGGCTCTTTACCAACCGCAGCATGGCCCGCGACGAGCAGGTTCTGCTGATCCTGGTGAAGCCGACGATCATTATTCAGCGCGAGGTCGAGAACCAGCAGTTCCCGCTGATCACGCAGAACTAGGCCGACGTATTCCATACGCCGTCCGGCACGAGGGGCATCCCGCGACGCGGGGTGCCCCTCGTGCGTTATGGGGTCGCGTCGAAGCCGAGGAAATGCGGCCGCGCCGGCGGCTTGCTTGGCGACGATCCGCCGCGATACTTCCGAACGTGTTCTCCGAAATATCGCCGGCAGTCGCGATCGGTCTGATCGTCGGCTTCTACTGGGCCAGAGTCCTCAAGCTCGTGATCAAGACCCGCCGCCAGACCGGCCGGGCCGCCAACTTCGTGCCCCCCGAGCTCCTGGGCCGCGTGCTGCGCATCGTCTGGTACCCGACGGTCGCGGCGTGGGTGCTGGTGCCGTGGCTGTACGTGCTTTTTGTGTCGGCTGGCTTCGCCGTGCCCTCGCCGATGCGGTTGCTGGTGGTGGCCCCGTGGGTACGCTGGCCGGGCGTGCTGCTGGCCGCGGCGGCGTTGGGCGCAACGATGGTCTGCTGGCGGAAGATGGGCCGAAGCTGGCGGATGGGCATCGATCCCGGCGAGAAGACAAGCCTGATCACCACCGGCCCGTTCGCTTTCGTTCGCCACCCGATCTACGCGTTGTCGAGCGTGGTGATGCTCGGCAGCGTGCTGGCCGTCTGCTCGTGGCTGATGCTCGTGCTGGGGCTTGTGCACACCCTGCTGCTGCAGTGGGAAGCCCGGCGCGAGGAGAAGGCGCTGGTGGGCGTGCACGGCGAGACGTACCTGGCCTACATGCGGCAGACGGGCCGGTTCCTGCCCGTGCCCGGCCGGCGGGTGGCACAACCGGCAGGCAGTTCGTTACACGGAGGCTAGTCCCGCCGCATGCCCTCGGCCGTGCTGAACATGTTCCAGCGTCTGTTCCGCCAGTGGGACAGCCTCCATCCGTACAACGGCGGCCAGGCGATGCTCCTGGCCGGCCCGCCGGACGTACCCCGCACCGCCGCCGCCTGGCACCAGACCCTCCACGACCTGGACCTGGGCCGCGTGCGCCTCCGCGGCGACCGCGTCATCCACGAAGCCCAGTTCCCGGACACCGACCCGCACGACCTGCTGGAGCACGCCCCGGCCTCCCCCGGCGTGCACCTCCCCGGCGCACACCTCACCGCCGCCCTGAACCGCCCATACAACGCGCGGGAGGACAAGCCGTTCCGCGCATTCCTCGTCGAGGAGGCCGGCAACCACTGGCTGGGCGTGGCCTACCAGCACTGGGTGGCCGACAGCGCCTCGGTGCGTGCCCTGATGCGCGAGTGGTACCTGCGCCTGTACGCCCCGGAGCTTGCGCGCAGGCGGCCCGCGGCGCTCGCGCCGCAGCAGCAGGTCGTCCACGAGGCCCTTTGCGTACTGGAGGATGCGGTGGGCGGGGTGCTGGGGAGCGTGCGGGCGGTCAGTCGGATGAAGCGCGTCCGCCGGCTGGACGTGCCGGCCACCGCCCCGCTGGACGTGGCGTTCATGCGCCTCCCGACGCCGCCGGACCTGCTGCCGCGGCTGCAGGCCGCGGCCCGTCGGCTCGGGGTGACGGTGAACGACCTGTTCGTGGCCGCCGCCGGCTGGTCGGCCGTGCAGACCGTCCCGCTGAAGCGGACCGCGAGCCGGCGGAACCTGGCCGTCGGTACGATCGTTGACCTACGCCCGCGGGCCACGCCGACGGACGCCGCCGACGCCTTCGGCCTGCAGCTGGGCTTCTTCCGCACCGCCTACACGCCCCGCCAGGCCCGCGACGCCCGCAGCCTGCTCCTGGCCACCACCGGGCAGATGCGCCTCCTGAAGCAGCACCGCCACGACCGCAGCGGGCTGCTGACGCTCGCGACGGGCCTGGCGGCCGGAAAACTGTTCGACGGGCCGGAACTCGTCGAGTTCTACCGCAAGCGCGTGCCCCTGGCCGCCGGCGTGAGCAACGTGAACCTGGACCGCACATCCTGGCCCGGTGCCTGGCCCGGCACCTGGCCCGCCGAGGCCGCCACCGACCGCGGCGGCCGCGTGCTCGACTACCTGCGTGCCTCCCCCACCGGCCCGGTGATGCCCGTCGTCTTCACCCCCACGACGTTCGCCGGCCGGTTGAACGTCGGCATGACCTGGCGGCGGGCCGTGCTGGACGAGCCGGCCGCCGGCCGCACCGGCCGCATCTTCATCGAGACGCTCGAGTACCTCTGCCAGTGATGGAACGGCGTTCGCATTGCCACGGCCATGCCCTTCGTCTTCTACTCCAACCGTGCCGGGTGCGGCCGATCGATCCTGATCTCCGTCGTCGGCACGCTCCTGCTGCTGGGCGTCATGCTGCTGATCAACCTCGCGTTGAACTGAGGCCGCCGGTGTACAATCCGCCGGCATGAAAGCCCTTTTGAAGACCGAACGTGCCCCCGGCCTCACCCTGCAGGATGTGCCGGAGCCGGCCGTCGGCATCAACGACGTCCTGATCCGCGTTCACAAGACCGGCATCTGCGGCACGGACGTGCACATCTGGAAGTGGGATACCTGGGCCCAGAAGACCATCCCCGTGCCGATGGTGGTGGGGCATGAGTTCGTCGGGCGGGTGGCGGCCGTCGGCAGCAACGTCAGTGACTTTCACGAGGGGGACCTTGTCAGCGGCGAGGGGCACGTCGTCTGCGGGCGCTGCCGCAACTGCCTGGCCGGGCGGCGGCACCTGTGTGCCCACACGCAAGGCGTGGGCGTGAACCGGCCCGGGGCGTTCGCCGAGTACATCAGCCTGCCGATGAGCAACGTCTGGCACCACCACGCGGGGATCGATGAGGAGGTGGCCAGCATCTTCGACCCCTTAGGCAACGCGGTGCACACCGCCCTCAGCTTCCCCGTGCTGGGGGAGGATGTTTTGATCACCGGCGCCGGGCCGATCGGCTGCATGGCCGCGGCCATCTGTCAGTACGCCGGGGCCCGCTATGTCGTCGTCACCGACCCCAACCCCTACCGGCGCGAGCTGGCGATGAAGATGCGGGCGACGGTGGCGGTCGATCCCGGCCGGACGAGCCTGGCCGACGTGCAGAAAGAGCTGGGCATGGCCGAGGGGTTTGATGTGGGCCTGGAGATGAGCGGCCACCCGCAGGCCTTTCGTGA
The DNA here is from genome assembly GCA_050329715.1 of Phycisphaerae bacterium. Taxonomy (GTDB): domain Bacteria; phylum Planctomycetota; class Phycisphaerae; order Tepidisphaerales; family Tepidisphaeraceae; genus DAIOTR01. The sequence continues at coordinate 672 of JBHJOM010000137.1, read as the reverse complement.
CATGCTGGCCGGCATGGCCCACGGCGGGAAGGTGGCGATGCTCGGCATCCCGGGTGAAGAGATGGCGATCGACTGGAACACGGTCGTCTTCAACATGCTCACGATCAAGGGGATCTACGGCCGGGAGATGTACGAGACCTGGTACAAGATGAGCGTGATGCTGCAGGGGGGCCTGGAGATCGCGCCGGTGATCACGCACCGCTTCCCGGTCGACCGCTTCAGGGAAGGGTTCGAGGTGATGATGAGCGGGCAGAGCGGGAAGGTGGTTCTCGAGTGGTAGGCGCGGCTTGCCGCCGCCCGCCCATCGCCCGCCGCCGCCCGCCCGGCGACGCGGCCTGTGCGGCCGTCGCGGCACGCCGCGGCGGCGTCCGGCAGCGCCGCGACGCCCGCCCGCAGTGCTGCCGAGCGTTTTTGCGGCGCTGCTGAGTGATTCTGCAGCGCTGCTGAGCGATTCTGCAGCGCTGCGCAGCAATTCTGCAGCGCTGACAGCAGCGCAAAACGCGCTGACAGCGGCGCCAAACGCGCTGACATCAGCGCAAAACGCGCTGCAATCCTCTCGCAACGCACTGCAATTCGCGCCGAACACACGGACACTTTGACCCGGCGCGCCGCAGGCGCGGCCCACGACGCCGCGCACGACCCGGCGGCGGGCATTCTTATCGGCACGGACTG
>JBHJOM010000136.1:0-14529 GCA_050329715.1 Phycisphaerae bacterium | reverse complement strand
GTCGCGGGCGTCGGCGGCGTTGAGGGTGCCGACGGCCAGCGCGTCGAGGAACGGCGCGAGCCCCAGCAGCCGCCCGCCGGCGGCGTGGCGGCACAGGTTGGCCCACGGCGGCAGGCGGTGCAACGCATCGGTAAGCGTGCCGGCCCAGCCGCCGGGGTCCGGGGCATCCAGCAGCGTCGCCTCGTGCACCTCGCCGCCGGCGGCGAGGCCGGAGCGCGCCTGCTCGTAACCGCCGGCCGCGGGCAACGCCGCCTCCAGCGTGCTTCGCGTCGCGGCGGCCTTGGCGGCCAGGTCGCCCACCACCAGCCACTTCAGCAACGCGGCGGGTAACGACAACGGCGTGAGCCCGTCGAGCCAGTCCATGCTCGCGCGGAGCGGCGCGGGGTCCGTCGCGGTGCCGCGGAACGCCTCGCCCAGCAGGTCGGCGTAGGGGCGCGTGCCTTCGATCTGCTTGCGGAGGGCGTCGAGCTTCAGCACGTCCTGCGTGAGGGCCAGCAGGTCCGCGGCGGCGGCGTTCGGCGGCAAGTCGAACTGCCCGGAGGCCTCGGCCAACTGCCCGAACGCCGCAGAAAGCTCGGCGAAACCCTGCCGCACCCGCTCCAGCGGCTGCTGCTGCACCTGCACCGTCCCGCTGACTGTCTGCAAAGGCCCGGCGGCGGTCTCCAGCTCGAACGCCTTGCGGGCGTGCGCCACGGCCTCGGGCGTGGGGGCCTGGGCGTCTTCACGAATGACCGCCAGCACGGGCTCGGCGGCCTCGTAGCCGATGCCCCGGCTCCGCGCGGTCTTGGCCCACTTGAGCAACCCTTCGAGCCGGGGCCAGTCGGTGGAGAAGCCGGTGAAGACCGGGCCGAAGGATTGGCGGTAGCCTTCCTCGGCGTCGAACCGGCCGCGGGCTTCCAGGAAGCGCTCCAGCTTGTTCAGTTGGACGGCCAGGTCCGCCGGGCGGAGCTTCACGCCGGGCTTGAGGAACGCGGCCACCTCCCGCCGGGCCTGCTTGTAGCTCGATGAGAAGAAACGCAACCAGTTGGTTGCGTTGCGGTTGATCTCCGCCTTGAGCCGCCTGACGTCCGCTGCGGCCGGGACAAGCGGCAGCTCGAAGGTTTTGGCGAGTTGATCGTGCTGCAGAGAGAGCGCCAGCCGTTCCTTGGCGGCGGTGTCGAAGGTGGGCTCGATGCTGCTGTAAAAGTGCTCGGGCCGCAGGAGCGTTCCGTCGCCGACGGCCGGGTGGCGGAACAGGGCGTACCGCTCTGCGGCGGCGTCGAAGTCGGCAAGGCGTGCGGCGTGCGGCGGCGGGCCGGCGTCCACGCCGAGCTGCTTCAGCTTCCCCGCAATCGCCAGCAGCCGCCCGGCGGCGGCCTCGGCATTCCCGGCCAGCAGCCGCAACTCGCCGAACTGCGCCACCGGCACCCCGGCCGGGGCCGGCACATACCGCGTGAGGCTCTGCGAGGCCTGCTGCGCCGAGGCTAGCGCCACGTCCGCCGGCACACGCAGCCGCGGCGTGACGGCCGCCGTCAGCCGCTCGTGCTCGGCGAGGCGCGTGAGCAACTGCTCCGCCAGCCGCCGGCCCGGGCCTGTCAGCAACGCGTCGCACGTCTGCGGGTAGTGGTCGGCCGGGGGAACAAGCCGCTGCACGGTGTCCGGCGGCAACGTACGCAGCCAGCGGGGGTCCAGCTTCCACGTCAGGTCGGTGGAGGCTTGGAAGCGTGCCGACAAATCGGCCAGTTTGCTCAATGATTCGGCCAGTTGACCTGTCGGCCCGGCGAAGGCCTCGGCGTTGCTCTCGCGCACGCCCACGGCGTCGAAGAACCGCCACGGGTGCTCGGCCGGCGGGCCGGTTTCGGTCACGAACCTTGCGAAGGTATCAAAAAAGATCAGTCGCTGGTCCAGGTCGCCGGGGGAGATGTCCAGCGGCGGCTGCACGCCTGCCAGCGCGGTGATGCCCCGGCCGCGAAGCTCGGCGATGTGCCAGAAGACCTCGTACGTCGGCAACGCCCGCGGCCCGATGCGTCGGCCGGCGGCCTTGAGGTACGCGGCGAGCCGCTCGTGCTCGGCGCGCAGGCGGCTGCGCTCCTGGTCGATGTCGCGCGGGCGGGGGAACGTGGCCTGCAGGCGGCGCTGCAATTGGTCGAACACCTCCCGGCCACGTGCGGCCTTGGAGTGCAGCTCGAGGCAGAGTGCATCCAGCCCGTACTCGGCCAGCTTCTGCTTCACGACCTCCAGCGCCGTCAGTTTTTCGGAGACGAAGAGCACGCGCTTGCCCTGTGCCATGGCCCCGGCGATGGCGTTGGTGATCGTCTGGCTCTTGCCCGTGCCGGGCGGGCCTTCGATGACCATGCTCTTACCCGCCGCGATGTCGATGAGGGCCGAGTGCTGGCTGCTGTCGGCCTCGGCGATGAGGGGCAGCTGGTTGTCCGGCTCGACGTCGTCGATGTCATAGTCGGCGGCAAAGAGGGGGTTTCCGGCGACGATCTGCTCGCCGGCGAAGAGGCCTTTGACGACGTCGTTGGCCAGCAAGCCGTGGTGCTCGGGCCAGTTGGCCGGGTCCAGGTCCAGGTACATCAGCAACTTGGCGAAGCTGAAGAAGCCGAGCACGGCCTCGCGGCGGACGCGCCAGGTCGCCTTGGGGCTTACGGCGTCGGCCACGCGCTTGAAGTAGGCCTCGGGGGTCTCTTCACCTTCCATCTCCTCGCCGAAGGCGGGCAGTTCCAGGCCGAAGTCCTGCTTGAGCTTGCGGTGCAGCGACTGGTTCCACTGGATTTCCTCCTCAGTGTGAGCAATCCAATAGACGTAGCGCCCGGCTTTGGCGGAAAAGTCCCGCTCGATGTGCACCGGCACCAGCAGCAGCGGGGCGAGGCGGGGCACGTCGCTGGCGGCCTCCTCGTACCACTCAAGCATGCCCAGCGCCAGGTAGAGGTGGTTCACGCCCGTCTCCTGCACGGCGGCGTGGGCGTCCTGGCGCATCGTCTTGAGGATCACCTCGAGCGACTGCGCGTCCTCCGTGGTTCCCAGCAGCTCGTCGTAATGGCGGGCGGCGGTCTTCAGCTCGTCGGCGGTCTCGGCGGGCAGCTCCACGTCGGGGTTGGCACCGGCTTCCGGCAGGCTGTCGGCGGGGGCTTCGTACGGGGCGAAGCTGAAGCGGCGTTGGTCTTCCACGAGGCGCTTGAAGATCTGGTTCGGCAGTTCGTCGACGATCTGCAGGGACCGCCGCCGGCTCTTGCGGTAGGCCAGCAGGCGGTTGGTGCCGGTGAGGTCCAGCAGCTTGCGGCGGAAGCGGTCCAGTTGGCCGGGCAGGTCGAACGTGGGTTGCGTATCACTCACGTGCGGAAGGATAAACGATCGACGGCGGTTCCGTCGCATCCGGCCGTGTCCGGCGGGCCGGGCCGTCGTCGAGCGTTGCGTGCCGCCGGCCCGCAGTCGATGCTACATGGCATGAGCAGGAACCATGAGTTGGCCGAGCTGTTCGAGCGCATGGCCGAGGCGGTGGAGGTGCAGGGTGGCAACCGTTTCAAGGCGGCGGCGTTCGCGCGCGTCGGGCGGGTGCTCGAGGGGCTGCTGGAGGACGTGGAAAAGCTCGTCGCCGAGGACCGGCTGGAGAAGGTCGAGGGCATCGGCAAGTCGAGCGCGCAGGTGATCCGCCAGTACGTGGCCGAGGGCCGTGCCGACGAGGCGGACGAGGTGCTGGCCGGCGTGCCCGAGGGCGTGCTGGCGATGATGGGCATCCCCGGGCTGGGCCCGAAGTGGGCGGGGCGGCTTTGGAAGGAGGCGGGCGTTCAGAGCGTGGCGGAGTTGAAGGCGAAACTCGACGCCGGCGGGCTGGCGACGATCAAAGGGCTCGGCGAGAAGAAGCTGCAGCAGATGCGCGAGGGCATCGAGCTGATCGAACGGGCCGGCGAGCGGACGGGGCTGCTGCCGGCACTGATGGCGGGTGAAGCGTTGCTGGAGGCAGTGCGGACTATACCCGGCGTGAAGCGGGCTGAACTGGCCGGGAGCCTGCGGCGGCGGCGGGAAACGATCGGCGACCTGGACATCCTCTGCTGCCCGTCGGCCGACGGCGGGGAGGGTGTCGAAGACATCGGAAAGGCCTTCGCCAGCCTGCCGGACGTAGAGGAGGTCATCGCCGCCGGCACGACGAAGACGAGCGTACGCCTGCGTGCCGGCCCGCAGGCGGACCTGCGCGTGGTGCCGGAGGCAAACTTCGGCTCGGCCCTCTTGTATTTCACGGGTAGTAAAGACCACAACGTGAAGCTCCGCGGCATGGCCAACGACCGCGGGCAGACGCTCAACGAGTGGGGGCTTTACGACCGGGCGGCGTTTGAGAAGGCGAAGAAGGAGCCCGGCCGGCCGCCGGAGCTCAAGGCCGTCGCCAGTGACTCGGAGGAGGCGGTGTACGAGGCACTCGGGCTGGCGTGGGTGCCGCCGGAGTTGCGCGAGGACGCCGGCGAGGTGGAGGCAGCAGCGGCCGGCAAGCTGCCGAGGCTCATCGAGCTGTCCGACATCCGTGGGGACCTGCACACGCACACGCGAGCCAGCGACGGCCGCGGCACGATCGAAGAAATGGCCCTCGCCGCCAAGGCGATGGGCTACGCCTACTACGGTTTCGCCGACCACTCCAAAAGCCAGGTGCAGGCCAGCGGGCTCGACGAGAAGCGGCTGCTGAAGCACATCGAGGCGATCCGCAATGCGGCGGCGGGCATCAAGGGCATCGAGCTGCTGGTCAGCTGCGAGGTGGACATCCTGGTGGACGGGCAACTGGACTTCCCCGACGACGTGCTGAAGGAACTGGACTACGTGGTGGCCAGCCCGCACGTGAGTTTGAAGCAGGCCCCGGCCAAGGCGACCGACAGGCTGCTCCGCGCGATCGACAACCGGTACGTGAGCATCATCGGCCACCCGACCGGCCGGCTGGTGGGCACACGGGCGGGGCTCGAGCCGGACATGCACAAGCTCTTCGAGCGGGCGGCGGCCGGCGGCACGGCGCTGGAGATCAACGCCGGCTGGCCGCGGCTGGACCTGCGCGACCGCCACGCGCGTGCGGCCGTGGAGGCCGGCTGCATGCTGAGCATCAACACGGACGCCCACAGCGTGGAGGGGCTTTCGGGCATGCGGCTGGGCATCGCGGTGGCGCGGCGGGCGTGGGTGGAGCCTGCGCGGGTGATCAACACGTTTACGACGAAGAAACTGCGCGACTTCTTCGCGGCGAAGCGTTAAATGCTTGTAGTCCAGGGGTCGTGCCGCGAAGATGCAAACATGAAACGTGGTAGTAGCCGGGCCGACGAGCGTCGGCACTTTGTGACGGAGACCGCACTGGCTCTTGGCCTGGTAGCCGGGCTGCCGGTCGGTGTGGCGGAGGCGACCGAGCGACCGGCGGCCGAGCAGCGGCTTGAGCCCATGTTCGAAGGCCGCACCGGCCAGTGGCTCGCCGACGCGCACCTGGAAGTCTTCGTGCAGGCCGAGCCGTTCCCACGCGTGATGGCACTTCGCCGGCCCGGGGGCGAGAACCTGCTGCTCTCGGTCAACCCGAAGTTCAAGTATGACGGCATCCGCACGTGGTACATGGAGCCGTACCAGACGAAGCTCGCGCCCGGCCCGAGCGAGCAACCGGCCGAAATCGAACCCCTCGGGGAGAACCACGTGCGCCTTGTTGCTCGGCCGGATGAGAAGAGCGGGCTGCAGAACGTCATGGAGATCCGCCTCGACGGCGAGAAGCCGGTGCTCCACCTGCGGCACGGCGTGAAGAACGTGAGCGAGGAGACCCGCCGCATCGCCAGCTGGAGCATCGCGGCCATCCCCGGCGTGGGGCGCATTCTCGTACCGGTGATGTCGGACGTCCCCGAGATCGAGTCGTTCACCTACTTCTTCTACACGAACCCGCAGCAGCCGATCTACCGCCGGGTGAACAACGCGCTTGAGGTTTCGCTGGAAGAATCCCTGCAATTTGGGGCCAAAACCTCCAAAATTGGCGTGGAGAACCGCCTGGGTACCGCGCTGTGGGACCGGCCGGGCGTGCTCCTGAAGTCGCACGCAGGCTATGAAGCCGACGGCAACTACCCCGAGGGGGGCGCGAACATGACGTTCTACTACGGAAGGCAGAACGACGCCGCGTACGGGGAGATCGAGCACGTCGGCCCGCTGAAGGACGTGCCGCCGGGCCATACGCTATGGCTCGAACAGAGCATCACCCTGCAGGAGCCCGCCGACCTGCCCGACGACCCCCGCGAGGCCCTGCTGCAGGCACTGCCCGCCTACGCCGAGGCGGTTGCGCCGAAGAAGAAGTAGCGGGCGAACGGCAGCCGCGACGCCCCGCCCCGGGTGCACGAACGGCCGCTGTGTCGTCACGGTCGGCGGGCTATGCTGCGAAGATGAAAGCCTGGCTGAGTTTTCGTACCGCCGGCGAACTCGCCTCACGCACACGCCTCGCCTGGCGCGACCTGCGCTCTGGGAGCCTCAAGCGGCTGCTGCTGGCGGACGCGATGGCATTCGCGGTCGCCGTGTCATTGACTGCGGGCATTACGCTGGCCGCCCGTGCCCTGGCGCGTGGCGGTGAGGGCGGCGCGGGTGGCGCGGGTGGTTTTGACCTTGCCGCGTGGGACCGGTCGGTGCTGCTGGGCATTCACGACGGGCGTGGGCTGGCGGCGTGGCTGCCGGGCAAGTTCACCGACGGCATCGTTCTGGAGAGCCCGGCGAACCTCTTCATCCTGCTGCCGCTGACGCTGCTTTCCGCGGCCGTGGCGCTGTGGCACCGGCGGCTGCTGTGGGCGGTGCAGTTCGTGCTGGCGTACGCGCTGGCGCGGCTGCTCATCTGGACGGGCTGGTGGCTCTGGGACCGCAGCCGGCCCGACGTCATTGCCGATGGGGCGGCGGCACTGGCGGCTCACAGCTTCCCCAGCGGCCATGCCGTCCTGCCGTTCACCACGTACGGCCTGCTGGCCTTCGCGTGGGCGTGCGCCAGCCGCAGCAAGGCAGAGCGTGTGGTTGCGTTCACACTCCTCGTGATATTCGCGGGGTTGATCGGCTATTCCCGGCTGCTGCTGGGGGCGCACTGGCCGAGCGACGTGCTGGCGGGGTTGCTCATCGGGGCGGTGTGGCTGGCCGGCTCCGCCACGGCGTTGGGGTACGCGCAGCGTCACTCGGCCAGTTGAACGCGCCAGTGGCCGGGGGCTTCACGCGTGACGGCCGCGCCTGGCCGGGCGTACAGGGGCATGACGAGCGTGCGAAGGGCGACGGGGGCCTGCACGTCGGCCTCGCGGGCGGCAGGGGGGTTGCTGCGGCGGAGCACGGCCGCCCGGCCGGCGGCGGGCAGGGCGAACTCGATGGCAACCGGCCTGCCGTCGGCGGCACAGACCAGCCTGGGCGACAACTGCTCGACATGCCGGCGGCTGTAGGGCAGCAGGTAGGTGGCGTCGTGGAACGGCACTCGGACGCGGGCGGCTTCACGGGCGATGTGCCACTGCCAGTCGTCGGCTTGTATGACAGCCTGTGTGGACACAACCACGCGGCCTTCAGCGAGGCCCGGGCCGGGGGAGGGGCCCAGGAACAACGCCAGCCCGCCGGCGGCCAGCAGGGCCACGCCCGAGGCCGCGGCCGTGCCACGCAGGCCGGGCAAAAGCAGCACCGCCAGCACGACAATCACCGCGAGGCACGCCAGCAGCACGGCCAGCCGACGGGCTGCCGACGACACGCCAGGCGTGTAGCCCAGCACCGGCTCATAAGCGGCCGGGGCGGGGGCGTCCGGCTCCGGCCCGGCCAGCCGCGTCGGCACGAGGGGGGCGAACCACGCCGGCGGCGGGGCGTTTGGCCCGGTCAGCAGGTAGCTGCCCGGCAGGCTCAGTTGGGGTGTTTCCGGTGCCCAGGGCCAGGTGAGCAGCGGCAGCGTGGCGGTGGTCGCCTCGCCACGTTCCCAGCGAATCGGCAGGACGCCCTCACCGGTGACCTGAACGACGGCCGGGGCGTCGGCGGCAACGCTCACGCGCACGGGCACGTACGCCTGGGCCCATGAGGCGGCGAACAGGGCGATGAGGGTAAAAGCAATCAGCCGGGAGCCACTCACGGTGGGCCTTTCGTGCTTCGTTCTCCCCGGTTTATGTCTGCAAGCCGTCACATTTCCAATTCCACGGCCAGCCGAAGCACCTCGGCCACGCTCCAGGCCTGGGCGAAGCAGCCGTCGGGGCGGTGGGGGCTGGCGGCCTCGAAGATCTCGGAGATGCTGCCGACGCAGCCGTCGCGCTCCAGGTGCTCGGTCAGCGGGCGCAGCCAGTGGCGGGCCTGCTCGCGGGCGGCGGGCGTGTTGTCATTCACGGCGAGGTAGGCCTCGAGGAAGTGCCCGATGAGCCACGGCCAGATGGTGCCGTTGTGGTAGGCCTTGTCGCGATTGAACTGGTCCCCCTGGTAGCGGTCCTGGAAGAACGGGTCCGTGGGCGAGAGGGTCCGCAGGCCGTAGGAGGTCAGCAGTTCACGGCGGACGACATCTACGACGGCCCGGCACTGCTCCTTGTCCAGCGGTTTGTGGGGGAGGCTTGCGGCGAGGATCTGGTTCGGGCGGATGGCGGTGTCCAGGCCGCCGGTGTTCATGCAGTCCGCCAGGCCGCGGTGGGCGTTCTGCCAGAAGACTTCAACGAAGCTCGCCTTGACCTTCCGGGCAAGTTCCGCCTCCTCCATGAGCATCAGGGCGTTGTACCAGAGGGCGTTGATCTCGACGGCTTTGCCGTGGCGGGGGGTGAAGGCGACGTTGTCGCACTTGGCGTCCATCCAGGTGAGCTGGGTGCCCACGTCGCCGGCGGTGATCAGGCCGTCGTCGTCCATGGCGATGTTGAACCGCGTGCCGCGGCGGTAGCCGTCGATGACTTCGCGGCAGGCGGGCTTGAGCATGCTCTGGAACGTCTCCTCGTCGCGTGTATGGCGAAGGTAAGCAAAGCTGGCATGGATGAACCAGAGGCTGGCATCGACGGTATTGTACTGCGGCTCGTCGGTGTAGTCGTCGAAGCGGTTGGGCACCATGCCCTCGGCGACGTAGCCGGCGTAGACGGAGAGCACGCGGCCGGCCTCCTGGTAGCGGCCCGTCGTGAGCATCAGGCCCGGCAGCGAGATCATCGTGTCGCGGCCCCAGTCGGCGAACCACGGGTAACCGGCGATGATCGTCACGCCCAGCGCCTGGTCCAGCGTTTTGCGCTTTACCACGAAGTCGGAGGCGGCACGGACGAGGCGCTGCTGCACCTTGGTGGGCATCGGCTTCTCCGGGCGGCAACGGTTACGCTCTTCCACGGCGTGGTCCCAATCGAGCCCGTCAAGACCCTCCATTCCCGCCCACAGGCAGAAGCTGAACGGCTTGTCACCCTCCACCGCAAAGTGCCCGGGCGTGAACAGGTCCTCCGCGTCGTCCAACCCGCGGCGACGCTCGATCGGGTAGCTGTGGTGGTACCACCAGTCCGGCTGGTGCACGTACTGCCCGGCGTCGGCGGCGAGCCTCAGCTCCATGTCGCGGTTTTTAACGGTGACGGCCTGGTGCTCAGGCGAAACATCGAAGCCCACCTCGCCGGCACGCCGTAGCGAGTGGAAGTCGCGCAGCGAAACGAACGGCGAGGCCTCCAGCCGAACCATGCCGCGGCTCTGCGGGTCCACGTGGTAGCGAATGCCGATCACGTTGCGGTGCCAGAGCAACTGCAGCTCCTTGACGATGCGTATGCCGTGGGCGTGGTACTCCCAACGCACCGTGTCGTCGATGCTGAAGCGACGCAGGTAGTGGTAGCCCATCGGGTGGACCTGCTCGCGGAAGAAGTTGATGGCCAGCTCCACCGGCTCCGACTCGTGGGCGGCTTCGTCCAGGAAGCGGAGGCGCTCGGCCACGCGATTGACGGCCATGATGCGGCCGACCGGTGGCAGCGTCGCCGCGACCAGCAGCCCGTGGTACCGCCGCGTGTTGCACCCGATGACGCTCGAGCTGGCGAACGCGCCGCGGCCGTTGGTCAGCAGCCACTCCCGCGACAGGTGCGGGTGCATCTCGCCGTACGTCTCGATCTCGTAAAGGGGCATAACCTCGGAGTTTAAGTCCGCAGGCTCGCGTATAGAAGCCCCGCAGGTTTCCATTCAACCCGCGGCGAGTTGACGCAGGTGCCGTCCGTTCCGGCACAACGACGTTGGGCGGCCTCGGCGGTGTGCATCGACTTGACTTCCCCCAGCTCCGCCGAGTGCAGCCGCAGTGCCGCCGCACCCAGCGGCAGGTCATCGTCCCAGGCGGCGAAGAAGCGGATGTCGGACGCCCGCGGCCCGTCCAGGTCGAGGGCATGGGCACTGCCGCGGCCCGTCTCGGCCCGTGCGCGGGTCAGGTGGATGGGGAGCAGATCGACCACCTGTGGGTCGTCGAGGTCGCCGGGAAGGATGTGCATGGCACCACTCACGATGACGGCCATGGCCGCCCATCCTCGACGTACAACTCGACCACCGCCGCGAGGGCATCGCGCACGTTCGCAAAAGCCTCTTCCAGCGTGTCACCCTCCGTCACCAACTCCGGCAGGACCGGCGATGTGACGGTAAAGCCGCCCTCAGGCTGCGGCGTGAAGACGAGTGGGAGGCGTCGGATCATCACAAACCTCAGGCAAAGCTGTCTTGAAATCGGGACGCCCACGTCGTTGGCAGATGGGCGAGACGCCCATGCTACGGACCAGCGCCGGCCGCTACAGGTGAATCGCCCGCCCGTCCGCAACGCCCGCCGCTTCCATCACGGCTTCGGACAACGTCGGGTGCGGGTGGATGCTTTCAATAATCTCGGCTTCGGTCGCCTCGAGTTTCCGCGCCATGATCAGCTCGCCAAGCAGCTCGGTCACATGCTCGCCGATCATGTGGGTGCCGAGCAGTTCGCCCGTATTCTTGTCGAAGATGAGCTTCACGAACCCGTCCGTCTCGCCCGCGGCCATGGCCCGGCCGCTGGCGCTGAAGGGGAATTTTCCAACCTTCAACTCCCGGCCGCTTTCGCGCGCCTTGGCCTCCGTCAGGCCCATGCTGGCCACCTGCGGGTGGGTGTACGTGCAGCCGGGGATCTGGTCGTAGTCGATCTTGTGGTCGCTCACCCCGAAGATCCGCTCGACGAGGTACACCGCCTCGTGATGGGCCACGTGCGCCAGCCACGGCGGCCCGATGACGTCGCCGACGGCGTAGACGTTCTTCACGTTCGTGTTGTATGCGCGGTCCACCTTGATGTGGGCCTTCTCAATGTCCACCTTCGCCTTGTCGGAGAAGAGGCCCTCGATGTTGCCCGTGACGCCCACGGCCAGCAGGCACAGGTCCGCCTCGAGCTTCTGCGCCTTGCCGCCTTCACGCGGCTCCACGGTGAGCACAACGCCCTCGCCTTTGGTCTCCACGGCGGTCGTCTTGCTCCTGGTCAGCACCTTGATGCCGCGCTTCTTGAAGATCCGCTCGAGCATCACCGAGCAGTCCGGGTCCTCGTTGGGCAGCAGGTGGTCCAGGAACTCGACGATCGTCACCTCGGTGCCCATGGCGTTGTAGAAGTCGGCGAACTCGCAGCCGATGGCGCCGGCACCGATGATCGCCAGCTTCTTCGGCTGCTTTTCGAGCGTCATCGCCTGGCGGGAGCCGATGACCTTCTTACCGTCGATCTCGATGCCCGGGAGGTTCTTGCTCCGGGCGCCGGTCGCGAGGATGACGTGCTCGGCGGTGGCGGTTTCCGTCTTGCCCTCGGCCGTCTTCCAGCTCACCTTGTGCGGCTCCTCGAGCTTGCCGAAGCCCATCACGTGCTTCACGCCGTACTTGCTGAACAGGTGCGCGATGCCCTTGTTCAGCTTGGCCGCGATGGCGCGGGACCGCTGGATCGGCTTGGCGAAGTCGATCTTCAGGTTGTCGAACGTGATACCCAGGTCCCCGGCGTGGTCGCGCATCTTGCGGACGGCGTCACCGGCGTCGAGCAGGGCCTTGGTGGGGATGCAGCCCCAGTTGAGGCAGGTGCCGCCGAGGTTTTCCAGCTCGACGCAGAGGACGCGTTTTTTGAGCTGCCCGCCACGAATGGCCGCGGCATAGCCGGCGGGCCCGCCGCCGATGACGATGAGGTCGTAGTTGTAGTTAGCCATGGTTCGCCCGGATCATAGGGCAACCGGCCGGGCCAATCACGCGCACGGTTCTGTGCGGAGGCGGGTTTGGATGTCGCCTCCGGGGTGGCGCTGCGCCCTACCCCGGCGTTGAGCGGCGTTGATGGTGTTTCTTCGAAAAACCATCAACGCCGGGACAAAGCGCAGCGCCGTCCCGGACCCGACAGTGCGCCTATCGGACGCCCAGGATGATCTCGGACGTCAGCTGGTCGAGCTTTTCGTACGGCAGGTCGATCGCGCCCAGCTTCGGCCGGTCGAAGCTCTCTTCCAGCAGCTTCTTGGCCTTGGACTTGCTGAACCGCTTCGTCAGGTCCTGCAGGTCCTTCTGCTGCACGTTGATCTCCTTGAGCAGGCCCTGAATTTCCTTGTCGTTGTTCCAGCGGTCGGCCTTGTCTTTCAGGATCATGTACGTGCGCATCGAGCCTTTGGCGAATGCCAGCACGTCCTTCGGACCGGACTGGCGAAAGGCGTGGCTGTCGAAGTGGCGCGGGCCGGCGTACTTGTGGTCTTCCAGCAGCTTCACGAGGAAGAAGGCGTGCTTGTAGCTGGTGGAGCCGAAGCGGTAATCCTGGTCGAACCGGCCGAACTCCTGGTCGTTCAGGTCGATGTGGAACAGCTTGCCCATCTCCAGCGCCTGCCCGACGTGGTGCACGAAGTTCAGCCCGGCCATGTGCTCGTGGGCCACTTCCGGGTTCACGCCGCACATGTCCGGGTGCGCAAGCGTCGGGATCAGCGCCAGGTAGCTGCCGGTGACGGCGAAGTAGATGTGCCCGCGCGGCTCGTTCGGCTTGGCCTCGAAGGCGAACTTGTAGCCGAACTTCTGGTCGATGTTCCATTCGCACAGGAAGTTGATCGCCTCACGAAACCGCTTGATGCTCTCGGTCGGGTCCTTGGTGGCATCCGACTCGGTCCCCTCGCGGCCGCCCCAGAAGACGTACGTCTTGGCCCCGAACTCCGCACCCAGTTCCATCGCGCGCATCGTCTTCTGGATGGCGTACGCCCGCACGCGGGCGTCGTTGCTCGTGAAGGCGCCGTCCTTGAAGATCGGGTCGCTAAAGAGGTTGGTCGTGGCCATCGGCACCTTCAGGCCGTTGTCCTTCAGGGCCTTTTTGAACTGCTTCTTGATGGAAGCGGCCTCGTCGGGTGTGGCGTCGATGGGGATCAGGTCGTTGTCGTGAAAGTTCACGCCGTACGCGCCGGCCTTGCCCAGCACGTCGCAGATTTCCCAGGGGGCGAGGGGTTCACGCGTCGGCCCGCCGAAGGGGTCTCGGCCGGGGTTGCCCACGGTCCACAGGCCGAACGTGAACTTCATCTTGGAATCGGGTGCGTACTTGTCTGCCATCATGTCCTCGCTGCTTGTTTACGACGAAATGTTGAAACCGCCGGCAGTGTCGCGCAGCGTCGGGGGTGAATCAAGTGCTTGGGGGGGGAGGGATCGAGGGATCGAGGGGGGGAAGGCACGGAGGGTAGGGAAGTCAGGAGTCAGAAGTCAGAAGCCAGACCTGCTGCCTGTTGCCGGTTGCCTGATTCGGAAGGGATCGAGGGAGTGAGGCATCGAGGGATCGAGGGGGGAAAGGAAGGCACGAAGGCACGGAGGCACGAAGGCACGGAGGGTCAGACGGTCGTCGGCCGCCGAGCCCGGTCCCTGTTACTCATTACTAATTGACCCTTACTCATTGCCCCGCTGCCGGTTGCCGTTTGCCGGCTGCCTATCCCGCCTGATGCCTCACCCTGCACCCTGCTTCTGCACCCTGCTACTAATTCTCGGATACCCGGGCGGCGGCGTTGGCACTCGTGGCGGCTTGCACCTTCCTCCGTGCGTCATCGTGAGCAAGCGCAGCGCGTCGAACGACCTACACGCTCGACCAAGCCGTGCCTCGTTCCCCGGCCAACAACACCCGGTCGTGACGCCACCGTCACGCCCGAAAAACGTTCAACGGCCACGCCATCTCGGTGAGTGACGCGACGCGATGGGCTTGCAGCCACGACGCCTTTCGCGTCGGCGCAACACGCGGCAATCTCATGCCCGCCACTTCGCTTGATAACTCGGTCCGTCCGACTTTGGCTTCGTCTTCGGCGGGATCATCTGGATCGTCAAGGGAATAGGGAAGTCGGCCCCGACGATCGCAGCTTCTCCGGGCTTGAGCGTCGGCAGGAACGAGGCGGCGGCGCGGTCGATCTCGCCGCAGGCGCGTTCGACGACCTCCCGGTCGCGGTCATTCGTCAGCCGGTGAACGATCAGCGTGCCCATCTGGCTCAAGACGCCCTCAGTTATGTCGCGCGGGCGCTGCGTCGCGAGGCAGATGCTCAGGCCGTACTTTCGGCCCTCCTTGGCGATCAGTTCGAAGGCGTCAAGCTTGGCGATCGCGTCTTCGCTGCCGATGTGGCGACCAAGAAAGCTGTGCGCCTCGTCGAGGAACACGACGATTGGTGCGTT